>CAYOSK010000068.1:0-13963 GCA_964406585.1 uncultured Octadecabacter sp.
TTTTTGATGCTGTCGACCTATTTCATCATCGCAGCGTTGCGTTTCATGCCATTAGCAGATGCGTTGGCAATTGTTTTTGTCGAACCGTTTATCATCCTTTTGTGTGGCAAATTGATGTTCGGTGAACAGATTGGTGCGCGGCGATTGTTGGCGTCAGCCGTGGGGTTCTTGGGATGTTTATTGGTCATCCAGCCGAGCTTTGCAGCCTTTGGCGCCGTCGCCTTGTTGCCGCTTGGAACCGCCGTGACCTTTGCGGCCTATGTTTTGGTAACGCGCGGATTGCGGGGGCGGTTGCATCCGGTTGAATTGCAATTTCAGACGGGTGTGGCCGCGACGATCATGTTGGTTCCTCTTATGTGGTTCGCGAATGGCACGGGGTGGGAAACCCTCGATCCAGTGTGGCCCGACGGGATTTTCTGGGCCTATTTGTTCGGGGTCGGGTTCTTTGCGACGGTTGCACATATGATGATGACATATGCCTTGGCCGTCGCACCAGCTGCAACGCTGGCCCCTTTGCACTACCTTGAAATCATCACGGCCGCGGTTTTGGGGTACTACATTTTTGATGATCTGCCCAATGGGCTGGCCTTGTGGGGGATCGTGATTATCATGGTATCCGGCCTGTATGTGGTTCATCGCGAACGCGTGACAGCGCGGCACGCCACCCGCCTGCCCGGCCCAATTTAATGCCGCTTTGTCCTAGGCATTTCGCGCACATAGCCCTAGCCTGTCGGGATGACAGACCGTCCTTTTCTTGGAATACTCTTGATGCTTGGCTTTTGCATCCTTGCCCCACTGGGCGATGCGATGGCCAAATTACTTGGGGCTGACCTATCTGTTGGGCTGATGGTGTTTGTACGGTTCGGCGCGCAAGTGATCTTGCTGCTACCGTTGGTCTGGTTGCTGTCCCACCCGATGCCGCGCGGTTCGCGGCTTAGGACCCTAACAGCATTACGGACGTTGCTGCACATCTGTGGGCTAAGCATGATGTTTCTATCATTGCAGTATCTTGATCTTGCGGACGCCATCGCAATTGCTTTTGTGATGCCCTTTATTATGTTGCTGCTGGGTTGGTTTTTCTTAGGCGAACATGTCGGACCGCATCGCTTTGCAGCCTGCGCCGTCGGTTTTATCGGGACGCTTTTGGTGGTTCAGCCGAACTTTGTGGACGTGGGCGCACCGGCCCTGCTGCCTCTTGGTGTTGCCGTTGTCTTTTCATTGTTCATGTTGATCACACGACATATCGCTAAAGACGTGGATCCCATTGGCATGCAGGCCATGTCGGGCCTCATGGCCCTTCCGATTGTCGGGGCCGCGTTATTGATCGCGCCAGCCACGCCATTGTTCTTTGTTGGCCCTATTGACGCAGGGATTTGGCCGTTTCTGATTTTGATGGGAACGCTTGGAACCCTGTCGCACCTGTTGATGACTTGGTCTCTGCGGTTCGCGCCCTCTGCGACATTGGCACCAATGCAGTACCTGGAAATCCCCATTGGAACTGTGATCGGCTATTTGATCTTTCGCGATTTGCCAAATGGGTTGGCGGCGGTTGGTATTTGCATCACTGTCGCGGCAGGATTGTACATTATCCTGCGGGAGCGGGCCATGTCGCGCCACAGTCAAGAACAGCCTGCACCGTAATATCCAACGTGGATCGCGGCAAAATCAAGAGCATTTTAGGCGCATCGGGGCGCAAGCGAACCGCGCCAATAGATGTGTTCAAAGTCCCGATACGCCCGTCCGGGGTGAATTCAATTCCACCAGTCGGCCAGTTCAAACCGTCGCTTTGACATCGCACATCTGCCATAGGAAAGAGCGAAACAGCCGTGCCTTTGGACACATCAAGGGATAGGTCCGGCGGACACACCAGCACAATCGTCTCTGCGCCGATCAAAATGCAGCGGCGCTGCGGATGGCGCACCAATACGTTCATTGACCCCAATTCATGATCCAGCCGCGCACCGCTGAACCCGACCCCCAAGACCAAAGGCGCCGCGATATGGCGCAGCGCTTTATCAAAATCTGTGCTGTCTTGTTCGTAAATGGGGTGAAACACGTCTGCGTAGGTCGTACGCGCCGTGTCCGAAATCGAATCCATATCGCCAATGACAGCAGCAGGCTCAAGCTCTGCCCAAAGGGCCGAATCCGCGCCGCTGTCAGCGCAAACCACCATTTCGCCCCATTTTAACGCATCCCTAACGCTATTTGGTGCAGGGTCCGCCCCGCCGATCAATGTGATTGGTGTCGGACTTGAAACAATCGGCTGGATCACGTTTGATTACCCTTGAATTTGGAAACATGCCTTAAAACGGTCACGAAATAATACCCAAGATAACGCGGTTCTGTTCCGGATTGCGAACCAATTGATGGTAAACAGACTGTCACTGGTAGGGTAGAAAGCGAGCAAACTATGGTTGGAACGAGTAAGATTCTCACCGTCTCTTATGGCACCTTTTCGTGCACTCTTGAGGGATTCGATGATTCCTTCAACACGATGAAAGCGATTGCGGAATATTTCCGTGGTCTGGCCGCGGATGACAGATATTTCGGCGCAGAGCCCCCGACCCCGGACGCGGAGTTGTTGGCCAAGATCGCAGAGCGTGAAATCGCCCGTCGTGTAGATGCCCGTATGGATGATGGCGAAATCATTCTGCGCGCCGCAGAGCTGAGCGATCAGTCAGGCGATGCGTTGCCGTCACCGGAACACACCCCAGCGGCTGAACATGACACCGCGTCCCGCGCCAAAGTCGATGCAGACCGCAAGGCTGCCAAAGCCGCGCGCAAGGCGGAAAAACAGGCAGCCAAAGCGGCCCGTAAGGCACAAAAGGCCGCCGCAGAAGAAGCCGAACGCGCAAAAGCAGAGGCAGAAGCCGCTACAAAAACAGCGGCAGATGAGAACGCAAAAGCCGCTGCAGAAGCCAAGACACAAGCGGATGACGACCAAAACGCTAACGCTGAACACGCGGCGGCTTCACATGACGACGCCGATACAGACATTTTGAATTCCGTAAGCGCTGCGACGGCAGACGCGACGGAGGGGACAACCGAATCCAACGTCGAAGAAACGCGCGACACCGCGCCGTCTTCTATGCTCGCGGCAGCGGATTCGGCCCCCGAAAACACTGCGCCTGAAAACGCAGCCCCCACCGCGCAAGCCGCGCCTTCGCAACCGGACGCCAACAGCGTGGCCGCGAAACTGCAACGCATTCGCGCGGCCGTGGGAACATCCAATGCGGACGCTGACGAAAGCCTGACAGCACAGGTTTTGCCCGATACGGAAACACCTGATGTGGCGGATGTTGTTGTTGATGAGGCGCCAACACCTGAAGAACAGCCCGCGGACACGTCGGATAGTACGCAAGGCAGCCCGGACATGATTTCGCGCATCATGGCGCGCCAATCAGAAGCGCCAGTTCAGGACGACACAGCGCATGACGACGCATCGGTGGAAACAGACGTCACCATCGACGCAAACGCGCAGGCTGAACCGCCTCGTGCCCGTGTTGTGCGTATGAAACGTGCTGATTTCGAAAAAGCTGTGCAAGACGCACAAAGCGATACAGATAAACCAGCAGCCGGGCCGGATTTTGCCCTCTTGGATGGCGCGGATGAACTCGATGACTATCTGGAAGACAGTGATTTCACCGACCAAGCGGCGGCGATCACGGACACTGCGTTTGCAGATGATCTCAAAGCGATCACCGAAGACGACGCCGATCTTTCAGATGAGGCCGCATCAAACGCGATTGAAAATGTCACCGATGCCCTTGCAGCTGAAACGACTGACATTATTGACGCGGAAGAAGACGCACGTGCAGACAGCATCGCGGCAGACAGTACGTCACCTGCGGCCAGCTTTCTGTCCGAAGAACCAAATGTCGATGACGGCGCACTTGATCGGTTGATGACGGAAAGCGATGAGAAAATGAACGAGCCGGAGGGCAGCCGCCGCCGGGACGCCATTGCGCAGCTCAAAGCCGCTGTCGCCGCCAAAGAGGCCGCGCGCCAAGTGGGTGAACCCGAAGATGATGGTCAAGATGTCGAAAACGCGTTCCGCAATGATCTTTCAGAGGCCGTGAAGCCGGCTGAAACAGGTGCAACACCTCGGCCGCGCCCCGTCGTTCGCGGCGCGACACGGACCGAACGCCCAAGCGCTGCGCCCTTGAAATTGGTTGCCGCACAGCGGGTGGATTTGCCGGAAACAACCCAGCGCGATGGCCCCGTGATGCCGCGCCGCGTGGCCGCGCGTAAAACCGAACAGCCCACCACACAGGGCACAGGATCGTTCGCTGAATTTGCAGACAACATGGGCGCAACAGAATTGCCTGATCTGCTCGAAGCGGCGGCGGCCTACACGTCCTTCGTGGAAGGCGCTGATGAATTCTCTCGCCCGCAGATTTTGCGCCGTGTGCGCGCGGTGGCCAGCGATGACTTCAACCGCGAAGACGGATTGCGCAGTTTTGCAGATCTGTTGCGCGCTGGTCGGTTTACCAAAGTGCGCAACGGTCGTTTCCAAGTGGCCGACGATAGCCGTTTCAACCCGGAACGCGCCGCAAGCTAACGGCAAGCACAAAACAAATAACGGCGCGCAAGGGTTACCTTGTGCGCCGTTTGCATTTGTAGAACCGGCCGTGCCGCACGCCCCTATAAAAACAAGGCCGCGCAGCGGCACAATTTGGTTATATCACCCGTTCGGGTCGGCCTGGCCGACGCCTTTGAAGACAAACTTGAACGGCAATGCCCACAATACGCCTAAGCCAATGTAAATTGCCAATTCGACCCAAAGGGCTGGGCGCGCCATGGGATCTGGGTAAAGCCAGTTCAAAAGGCTGACGGATACGATGACATAGATCGGCAAGCCCACTAGTAGAATGAACAACGCCCAGCGTTTGCGTGCCTTCAGTGTCAGTGCCATGTCTTACCTTTTACTTTGATCCGTCAGCTTTGCGATCAATCCGCGAAAGGGTCTGTAACCAAGATTGTGTCTTCGCGTTCTGGTGATGTGGAAACTAGGGCGACGGGGCAGTCGATCAACTCTTCCACGCGACGCACGTATTTGATGGCCTGCGCGGGCAGATCAGCCCATGACCGCGCGCCCTCTGTACTTTCTGACCAACCAGGCATGTCTTCATAGATAGGGGTGCACCGTGCCTGATCTTCTGCGGCCGTCGGCAAATAATCGAGTGTTTCGCCGTCTAATTCATACCCAACACATAAGCGCAGGGTTTCAAATCCGTCCAAAACGTCCAATTTCGTGAGGCAAATGCCCGTAATCCCCGACGTTGCGCAGGTTTGGCGCAACAACGCCGCATCAAACCAGCCACAGCGGCGTTTGCGTCCTGTCGTGGTGCCGAATTCGTGGCCACGCTCGCCCAACCGTTGGCCATCTGCGTCGTCAAGTTCCGTCGGAAACGGCCCTTCTCCCACGCGGGTTGTGTAGGCTTTGACGATCCCCAGAACGTAATCAATGGCTGTTGGGCCAAGGCCGACGCCGGTTGCCGCCTGCCCTGCAATCACGTTGGACGATGTTACAAACGGGTATGTGCCAAAATCAATGTCCAAAAGAGCGCCCTGCGCGCCTTCGAACAAGATGCGTTTGCCCGCCTTGCGTTTTTCGTTCAGCACCTTCCAAACGGGTGCCGCAAAGGGCAAGATTTTCGGCGCGATGTCGCGCAGTTCAGTCAGCAGTGCTGCGCGATCCACCGGATCATAACCAAGGCCTTTGCGCAGTGGGTTGTGATGCTGCAAAGCGCGATCAACGCGTGCCTGAAGGGTCGCATCATCGGCAAGGTCAGCCACTCGGATGGACCGCCGCCCAACCTTGTCTTCATAGGCCGGACCGATGCCGCGCCCGGTTGTTCCAATTTTGGTGCCCGCACTTGCCGCTTCTTCGCGCAGGCGGTCCAGTTCGCCGTGCAGCGGTAAGATCAGCGGCGTATTTTCGGCAATCATCAAGGTCTCTGGGGAAATAGACACGCCTTGATCTTCGATTGTCGCGATTTCAGACATCAGGTGCCATGGGTCGAGCACAACGCCATTGCCGATCACTGATAATTTTCCGCCGCGCACCACGCCAGATGGCAACGCATGTAGTTTGTAGACTTTTCCATCAATAACCAATGTGTGGCCCGCGTTGTGCCCGCCTTGAAAACGCGCAATCACGTCAGCGCGTTCAGACAGCCAATCCACGATCTTGCCTTTGCCTTCGTCGCCCCATTGTGCGCCGACAACCACCACATTCGCCATTTTCTGATCCCCTCAGTCAAATCCGTGGACGTCATAGGGCAACACGGCCTGCGGGGAAAGCGAACATTTTGACCGATCCGCTGGACACAGGGCAACTGGCCCGCCATTTAGATGCAAACACAACATACAAGGTGCGTTATGGGCGGTTTTCTTATTCGTTGGTTCTTTGCATTTTTGCTGCTTGGCGCGACATATAATCCAACACCATGGTGCTATGTGCGCTGGGTCATGGAAAACGGTCAAGACTCGCTCTCAATCGCAGTGCTGTGCGGTTTGGTGTTGCTGATCGGTTATATTATCTATCTGCGCGCAACGATGCGATCCATTGGGGTGATTGGAATGGTCTTGGTTCTCGCCGTCACAGGGGCCTTGCTGTGGGTTGTGTACGATTTGGGGTGGATGGATTTTCAAGACCCGACGTTTAACACTTGGATCGCGCTGTTTGTGATGTCTTTTGTGCTGGGGATTGGCCTTAGTTGGAGCCACGTGCGCCGCCGCCTGTCCGGGCAGGCAGATATGGATGATGTTGACGATTAAGCACGGCTTGGCACGGTCTTGAACAACGGGGCCAAAAAACCACCCTCCCAAGAACGCGATCAGGGGTTGCGGGAATGGGGTTTCGCTTCTAAGTACCACCCGTCCCTGAGCCAAAGGCCCTACCAATGGAAAATGTTATTCTTGTCGTCCACCTGTTGCTTGCATTGTCGCTGATTGGCGTCGTGTTGCTGCAACGATCCGAAGGCGGCGGGCTTGGCATTGGTGGTGGCGGTGGCGGTGGCGGCGCCATGTCGGGCCGCGCAGCAGCAACCGCGTTGGGCAAACTGACTTGGATTTTGGCAATCGCGTTTATTTGCACGTCCATCGCGTTGACAATTCTGTCAGCCAGTCAGGCGAGCGATGCGTCCGTCGTGAATGGCGAAGACCTCTTGGCGCCAGCGGCAAACGGAGAGGCCGCCCCAAGCGCTGGCGAAAGCCTTCTGCCACCAACGGCAACAGACGAGCCACTGGTTCCGGACGCGGATTAACACCATAGATTGCGGGCTAAGTCCGTCCGATACCACGATATTGTGGTTTTCGGAGTGATAATCCGCGCTGATCTGTTGCCAGTAGCACCCGAATCCGCATAGACTTAAATCCCGTGATACATGGCATCTGCGTGCAGGCGTCGGCGGTTATCCAATTCAATTCAGTCGACCACACGGGGGTTTCCGGCCTATGGCGCGTTTCGTTTTTATCACTGGTGGGGTTGTGTCCTCGCTTGGCAAAGGGCTGGCATCCGCGGCTTTGGGATCGCTTTTGCAGGCGCGCGGTTTTTCTGTGCGGCTGCGCAAACTTGACCCCTATTTGAACGTCGATCCGGGCACGATGTCTCCGTTTGAACACGGCGAGGTTTTTGTCACCGATGACGGCGCCGAAACCGATCTGGATCTTGGGCATTATGAACGTTTTACGGGTGTGCCCGCGCGAAACACCGATTCTGTGTCATCGGGGCGAATTTATTCGAACGTTTTGGAAAAAGAACGGCGTGGCGATTACCTTGGGAAGACCATTCAGGTGGTGCCCCATGTCACAAACGAGATCAAAGATTTCATTCGCATCGGCGAAGATGAAGTTGATTTCATGCTGTGCGAAATCGGTGGCACTGTGGGCGACATCGAAGGCCTGCCGTTTTTCGAAGCCATCCGCCAGTTCAGCCATGACAAACCACGCGGCGAATGCATCTTTATGCACCTGACATTGCTGCCCTATCTGGCCGCATCCGGCGAACTGAAAACAAAACCCACACAGCACTCCGTCAAAGAACTTCAATCCATCGGGATCGCACCAGATATTCTGGTGTGCCGGTCTGAACACGAGATTCCAGAAAAAGAGCGTGAGAAAATCGCGCTGTTTTGTAACGTGCGCAAAGAGGCCGTTGTCGCGGCCTATGATTTGAATTCGATCTACGAAGCGCCCTTGGCCTATCACAAACAGGGGTTGGATCAGGCGGTGCTGGATGCGTTCAACATCACCCCTGCCCCCAAACCGGACCTGCGCGTTTGGGATGACGTTTATGACCGCATTCACAACACTGACGGCGCCGTGAATGTTGCTATTGTGGGCAAATATACCCAGCTGGAAGATGCGTATAAATCCATCAAAGAGGCTTTGACCCATGGCGGCATGGCCAACCGTGTGAAAGTGAATGTGTCATGGGTAGACGCTGAGGTATTTGACGCGCAAGACGCGGCCCCCCATCTGGAAGGCTACCACGCCATTCTGGTCCCGGGCGGGTTTGGGGAACGTGGCACCGAAGGAAAAATCAAAGCAGCCGAATTCGCCCGCACCCGCAACATCCCCTACCTTGGGATTTGTTTGGGCATGCAGATGGCTGTGATCGAAGCCGCGCGCAACGTTGCGGGCATGACAGACGCCGGATCAGAAGAATTCGACCATGAAGCCGGCAAAAAGCGCTTCGAACCGGTGGTCTATCACCTGAAAGAATGGGTGCAGGGCAACGCCAAGGTCAAACGCAAGGCGGATGACGACAAAGGTGGCACCATGCGCCTTGGGGCTTATGACGCAACGCTCACGGATGGGTCAAAGGTTGCGCAGGTTTATGGCGGGCTCGCCATCGAAGAACGCCACCGCCATCGCTATGAAGTGGACACCAAGTATCGCGAAAAGCTTGAAACTGCGGGGCTGACGTTTTCGGGCATGTCGCCGGACGGAAAGCTGCCCGAGATCGTGGAATGGCAGGACCATCCGTGGTTTATCGGCGTGCAATTCCACCCAGAACTGAAATCAAAGCCCTTTGCGCCCCATCCGCTATTTGCCGATTTTGTCCGTGCGGCAGTTGAGACGTCGCGCCTGGTTTAAGATCGAATTTGCTGCGCAAATCCGATCCGGTGGGGGGCTCGCCCCCCACACCCCCCAGAGTTTGAACGAAGCAAAGACAGGACCAAAAGAGGGCGGCGGCATATGTTATCGTATCAACACGGGTTTCATGCTGGGAATTTAGCGGATGTCCACAAGCATTCAGCCCTAAGTTGGGTGCTGGAGTACATGACCCGCAAAGACAAGCCGCTGAGTTATCTTGAAAGTCATGGTGGGCGAGGGCTGTATGATCTTGAGAGCGACGAGGCCGCAAAAACCGGCGAGGCGGCCCATGGAATTGGCGCTGTTGAGGGATGGTTCGCCCCAGAACACCCCTATGCCCAGACGCTTGGTGCGTGCCGCCAAGAAAACGGAGAGAGCAATTATCCCGGCAGCCCATGGATTGCGTCGCATCTGTTGCGAGAACAGGACGTTTTGCATGTCGCCGAGTTGCACCCGTTAGAGCACACAATCCTGCAAGATATTGTACCCGGCGCGCATATTCACCGCCAAGACGGATTTGAGATGGCCTATTCCATATGCCCCCCGATGCCACGGCGCGGGTTGATGTTGATTGATCCAAGTTACGAGGTGAAAGACGAATATTTGGCCATGCCCCGGCATGTGGCAAAACTTGCGAAAATCTGGCCCGTGGGCGTTTTGATACTTTGGTATCCGATCCTAACAGACATGCGCCATCGTGGCATGTTGCGTGCGTTGAAAGCAGCGTTGCCCCAAGCGATCAACCACGAGGTTCGTTTTCCAGCGGCCCGTGACGGGCATCGCATGGTTGGATCAGGGCTGTTCGTGGTCAATCCACCTTGGGGATTGGAACAGGAGCTTGAGACAACGGGCGCACATTTTGCGCAGCTTTGAGGCTTGCTCGCGGTGCAAACACAGCTAGGATGGGGCCATGTTTGAACGCATCCTAGATATGCTGCGCGCGCCAGCCCAAGATTTCACCGCAATGCCGGAGGCGGATGCACGCCATGCGCTTGGCGCGCTTTTGGTGCGTGTCGCCAAAGCAGATGGCGCCTATTTGTTTCAGGAGATCGAAGAAATCGATCACCTGTTGGCGGATCTTTATGATTTGAATGCCATTGAAGCCGCCCGTATGCGGGCGGAATGCGAAAAGCTTGAGGTGGCGATGCCGGACACGTCCGAGTTGGCCCATATTTTAGGCTGTTCTGTCACCAGTTCAGAACGCGACAGTCTGGTGAGCGCGTTGTGGAAAGTGGCCGATGCGGACGGGCAGCGCCATGACACGGAAACTCAGGTGGTTGCGATTGCGACCCAGACCTTTGGCATGTCGCCCGAGGCCGCCGCGGCCTTGCGCAGCTAATCAGACTTGGCCTTTGGGGCTGCGCCACCTATATCAAGTTCATGTTTGGTGATCTTTTCAAGCGGCTGACCGCCCCCGACCCTGCCCCTTTGACCGATACAGACGCACGCATCGCGCTGGGCGCGCTTTTGGTGCGTTTGGCGCGCGCGGATGAATCCTATGACGTAGATGAAATGGCGCAAATTGATGGTGTGTTGATGTCGCGCTATGATTTATCTGCGCCAGAGGCAGCGGACCTGCGCGCGCAATGTGAAGTGGCCGAGGATGAAGCGCCCGATACGGTCCGTTTCACCAAAGCCATCAAAGACGCTGTGGCCTATGAGGACCGTGCTGCCGTGATTGAAGCGATGTGGCGCGTGGTGATGGCGGATGGTGTGCGCGATCAAGCCGAAGACGCGCTGCTGCGGATGGTGGCCCCAATGTTGGGGGTCAGCGACCAAGACAGCCACCGGCTGCGGCGCAAAGTTTCAAACGGCTAATATGCTTGCCAGCTTGCCCATGTATGACCGCCCCGAAAATGCGGCGGCGCATGACGCACTTTGGGCTGGTGTGCGCGACCGGATCGGGTTTGGGCCCAGAGTGTTGGACCGCGCGATAGGGTGTGACGCTGGTTGGGCGCGACCTGATCTGATTTTGGGCCAGATTTGTAATCTGCCCTATCGTGCAACGTTCCGCGAAATGGTGCGCCCTCTTGGCAACGGCGACTATGCGCTACAGGACACACCGCCGGGCTATTACCATTCTGTGTTTGTTGTTCGGGCCGAAGATGGAGCACGGGGCCTTGCGCCGGCGGTATTGGGGCGCTTTGCGTACAACGATGCGATGTCGCAGTCCGGCTGGGGGGCGGCAACCGCACATATCACAGCGATGGGGCTGCGGTTTCATACGGTTGTGCGCACCGGCGCGCATATAGACAGCGCGAAATCCGTCGCACAAGGTGCGGCCGATCTTGCCTGTATTGATGCGGTCACATGGCGGATGTTTGAAATGTGGGAACCAATGGCCAAAGACCTGCGTGTGATCGCGCGCACAAACCTGTCACCGGGAATGACGTTTATCACCGGACAAGATCATGATCCTTCTCAGATCCGTGCAGCCCTTGCCGCGGCGATTGATGATTTGTCAAACACGCACAAGGCGACGCTTGGACTGCGCGGCATCGTTGATCTGCCCAACACCGCGTTTGACCTGCCATTGCCCGACCCGCCAAAAGGGAGCGTTGCAATCGGTGCGTAATTGCGCCCTACTTGGCAGGTCTTAACAATCCCGAGTCCCCATGAACGATACCGCGCCCGTCATCGAAATTCGTAACCTTCACAAGTCCTATGGCGATCTTGAGGTGCTGAAGGGTGTCGATATCAGTGCCCCCGCAGGCCATGTCATCAGCCTTATCGGGTCGTCTGGGTCGGGGAAATCAACGCTTTTGCGATGTGCCAATCTGTTAGAAGACAGCCAACAGGGTGATGTTTTGTTTTGCGGTGAACCCGTGATTTGGAAGGGGCGCGGCGCAGCGCGCCACCCCAGCGATCATGGGCAAATGATCCGCATCCGCACGAACCTGTCGATGGTGTTTCAACAGTTTAACCTATGGGCGCATATGACCATCCTGGAAAACGTGATGGAAGCGCCCGTGACCGTGTTGAAACGTAACCGCGCCGAGGTGGAAGCAAACGCACGCCGTTACCTCGACAAGGTCGGGATCGGCGACAAATGCGATGTATACCCTGCGATGTTATCTGGGGGGCAACAGCAGCGCGCAGCCATTGCGCGCGCGTTATGTATGGAACCCAAGGCCCTTTTGTTTGATGAACCGACATCCGCGCTTGATCCCGAACTGGAACAAGAAGTGGTAAAGGTGATCAAAGACCTTGCCGCCGAAGGGCGTACTATGCTGGTTGTAACGCACGACATGGCGATGGCACGCGATATTTCGGACCACGTCGTGTTCTTGCATCAAGGCCTGATCGAAGAACAAGGATCGCCCGAAACCCTGTTCAAGACCCCAAAATCTGAACGCTTGCGTGGGTTTTTGTCTGTGACGGTGCCGGCATGATCCGCGCGGCGATTGTTTTGATGGTTTTGGCCTGTACTGGCGCTTCGGCCGAAACGTTGCGCATCGCAACCGGCGGGCACTATCCACCCTATATCTTTGATCCGGCGACGGACACGGCACGCGGTTTGGACCGTGATCTCATGGATGAAATTTGCCGCCGCGGCGGGTACGACTGCACGTGGGTTGACCTCCCGATGAGTGATATTTTCCAAGCGCTGGCGCGGGGTGAAGTTGATGTCGTGACAGGCGGATTTGGTTATTCGGCAGAGCGCGATGAGCTTGTTGATTTCACCTGTCCTTACGTGATTGGCGGTGAGAACACGGGCATTTTCGTCGGGGCTAATCCAGATGTAGACCTTGTTACAGCCCGCATTGGTGCACTGGATCAATCGCTGTACCTATCATCGATGCAACAAGCCCAGCGCGACGTTCAGGCGTTTGCGACGGAACGTGCGGCCCTTGATGCGCTGATTGTGGGCGACATTGACGTCGTATTTGGGTCCCACAATATGCTGACCGATGCGCAAAACAGCGGAGATTTCTTTGAATTGGGCGTTTATCCCACATTTTCGGGCGGAACCGTGCTTGGGGTTGCGGAAAATGCACCCGTTTTGCGGGCCGCGCTTGATAGGCTCTTGCAAGACATATCCGCCGATGGAACACTCGCTGGGATCGAAACGAAATGGCTGGGCAGCGATTCAGGCGATGTGATTGCACGCTGCCTTGAACCCACTGCGTTTACCTAGATTTTGACAAACCACGACGCGACCAACACTCAACGGGAGACCACAATGAAAAACCTTATCCTTGCTACAGCGGCAGCCGCGCTGACATCCTCAATGGCCTTTGCAGACGGGCATTCCGTCGTGCGTATGGGCACTGAGGGCGCCTATGCACCTTGGAACTTTATCAACGACGCGGGCGAAGTGGACGGCTTTGAACGTGAACTCGGCGATGAGCTGTGCGCACGCGCTGAATTGACCTGCGAATGGGTCACGAACGAATGGGACAGCATCATCCCGAACCTAACGTCGGGCAACTACGACACGATCATCGCGGGCATGTCCATCACCGATGAGCGCGATGAGATCATCGATTTCACAATGGCTTACACGCCCGCTGATCCGACAGCCTTTGTGGCGGCGTCCATGGATGTGGACATCGAAGGTGGCGTGATTGCCGCCCAGACTGGCACAATCCAGTCCGCTTACATCGCGGAACAAGGGTGGACATTGGTTGAATTCGCGACACCGGAAGAAACGATTTCCGCTGTGCGTGATGGTGAAGCAGACGCTGTATTTGCCGACAAATCCTTCTTGGTTGCTGCCATTGAGGGCCAAGACGGCCTGATGCTGCTTGAGCAAGAAGTGTCCCTTGGCGGCGGCGTTGGCATGGGTATCCGTGAAAGCGACACAGAACTGCGCGACACATTCAACGCAGCAATCCAGTCCATGAAAGACGACGGT
>CAYOSK010000069.1:0-13499 GCA_964406585.1 uncultured Octadecabacter sp.
ACCAGGCGACCACGTTCTGTTGCCAGAAATCGTTTCCAAAGAGCCACTCGGCCCGCTTGTTCGCCACGGCGATCACGAATGGGGTGACGTTGTTCGCTGGACACTGAACGCACTGGTTTCTGCTGAAGAGCTGGGCATCACATCTGCAAACATCGCCGAACTGTCCGCTGGTACAAACAACCCAGAAATCAACCGTATGCTGGGTACAGAAGGCGAACTGGGCGCGATGCTTGGTCTGGACGCTGACTGGGCAATGAAAGCCATTATGGCTGGCGGCAACTACGGTGAGCTGTTCGAAAAGAACATCGGTGAAAACACACCGATCGGTCTTGCACGTGGCCTGAACGCCATGTGGACCGAAGGTGGTCTGATCTACTCCCCACCTTTCCGCTAAATACTGCTAAGGGCGTGGCCAAAATGGCCGCGCCCTTTCACGACTGACTATACCCAAAAATATAACGCAGCTGCACGAGCGGCCGGATCAACCGGCACGATGATGTATTGCATTTTGCCCGATAGGGGCGAGGGAGTTCTGGGATGACGACGCTTACTGATCCACCGAAAGCCAGCTTTCGGCTCAGCCAACTCATTTATGACACGCGCTACCGTTCCATAACGATCCAGACGATCGCGATGATTTTGGTGGTGCTTGGCCTGTATTGGTTGGTCAACAACACGATCCAGAACCTATCCGCCCTCGGCAAAGATTTTGATTTCGGGTTTTTGTCACAGCCCGCAGGCTATGACATCAACCAACGACTGGTCGAGTACACCTCCCAGTCATCTCATGGTACGGCCGCGCTTGTCGGCATTCTGAATACGATCCTACTGGCCATACTAGGGTGCTTGTTGGCGACTGTTCTGGGCGTGATCGCGGGTGTCCTGCGCTTGTCCAAAAACTGGATTATCAGCCGCCTGATGGCTGTCTATGTAGAAGGGTTCCGCAACGTTCCCTTGTTGCTGTGGATCATCGTGATCTTTGCGCTCATGACCGAAGGCATGCCGAAACCACGTGATTTCAAAGTAGGCGGCGGCGCCGACATGATCCTTAATGAAAGCGTCGCGGTCACAAACCGGGGCGTGTATGTTCCGGGCATCGTGTTCGAAAACGGGTTTGCGGCGTCGGCCGTAATGAACTGGATCATCTTGGGCGCCATTTTGATTGCCAGCTTGTTCGTTATTCGGGTGATCCGCCGCCGTGCAAGCGCAATTCAAGAAAGCACCGGCGTGCGTCCGACAACATGGTATCAGCAGTTGGCGCTGTTGGTTTTGCCTGTTGGAATCGTCATGATTTTGATGGGGGCACAGCTACAGTATCCTTACCTCAAGGGTTTCAATTTCACAGATGGCATCCATCTTCGCAATTCCTTGATCGCAATGTGGCTCGCGTTGTCGCTGTATACAGGCGCGTTTATCGCTGAAATCGTGCGTGCGGGTATCCTTGCGATTTCCAAAGGTCAGACCGAAGCGGCCTCTGCGCTGGGCCTGCGCCCGAACCGCACTATGAACCTCGTGATCTTGCCACAAGCGATGCGCGTGATCATTCCACCGCTTATTTCGCAGTACCTGAACCTGACTAAAAACTCGTCGCTTGCGATCGCGGTTGGCTATATGGACGTCCGCTCGACGCTTGGCGGCATTACCATCAACCAAACAGGCCGCGAGTTGGAAGGGATGCTGCTGCTTGGCGCATTTTACCTTGTGCTTAGCTTGCTGATCTCTGGTGTGATGAACGTCTACAACAACCGCACTCAGTTGCAGGAGCGTTGATATGAGCAATTCTGGTTTCAGCTACGTGCGCAAAGAAATGCTTCCTGAACAGGAACCACCCGTCACCGAAAAAGGCGCGATCAAATGGATGCGGGAAAACCTGTTTTCCAGTGCGTTGAACATTCTGCTGACGGTGGTGTCACTGTTTGTCATCTATTTGGCGTTGTCGCTTGTACTGCCTTGGGCATTTGGCGGGGTTTGGAATGCCGGATCCCTGACCGAATGCCGCGAGGTTTTGTTCAGCTTTTATAAAGGCAGCCATGATGGCGCCTGCTGGGCTGTGATCGAAGACCGCTGGTTGCAGATCCTGTTTGGGTTCTACCCGCCCGATCAATACTGGCGTCCGATCCTTGCATTGGTTTTGCTGTTCGTCGCTTTGGCACCAGTGCTGTTTGGGGACAAAGTCCCGGGACAGTTGATGTGGTTCTCGCTTGCGTACCCATTCTTGGCCACATGGTTGATTTGGGGCGGTTCGTTCTGGTCCCCGATCTTGGCGGCCCTTGGGTTCGTGTTTGGTTTCCTTGCATTCAAAATCCTTGGAAAAATTGCGGGGCCGATTGTTGCGAACCTTGGGGCGATCGTTGCAGCGCTGGTGTGGTGGAGCGTGCTGATGACCCCCATTAGCGATGGCTTGGCCAAGATGGTTGGGCAAGGCCGCCTTGAAACGACAATTGCGCAGCTTGAACAGGACGCGATTGATCTACCAGAAGCCGCAGCCGCACTCGAAGTGCAGGCCGAAGACAAAGCGGCTGAATTGGCCGCTGCCGCCGAAGAAAAAGATGCAATTCTGGATGAGATGCGTCGCATACGTATCGAAGAATTTGCAATCGAAGAACAAATCGAAACCAAAGAAACAGCTGTTCAGCGTTTGCAAGCGGCCGCTGAAAGCATCGACAAGCTGATCGATACGCTAAGCGACTGGGGCGGCGTTCCGGCTGCTGCCAGTGATGCGACCGAAGCTGAAATCGCTGAGGCGGAGGCCGCGACAGCGCAAGCCGAAGGGCTAATCGGGGATGTCGCGTCATTCCTGTCTGGGGCCATTTCTGATCTTGAAGACACCGGCGAGCCGGAATTGATCGCCCAGCTTCTGACTCTTGGCCCAGCCGAGAACGATGGGTCCATGGTGGATGATGCGAATGCAATGGCCACAAAGGCGGACCTGATTGATCCGATTTCAGCACTGCTGAGCACCGCCGAAGGCACGACACTAACGACCGATGCTGGTGCGCTTTCCGAATTGCGCAATGGCATTCAGGACCAAGCGGACGCTGTGCGCGGGAACGTTGGGTCCCTCAATGGAATCCTTGGCAAAATCATCGCGGTCAATGCCGCCGACCTCGAAGAACCGCAGGCGCAGCTCCTTGATAAGATGGCGCAAATGGCCGCTTTGCGCGATGACGCAACAGTGTTAGCGCAGGACGCGTTCCGCGTGTCATCACAAGTTTCCGAAAGCAGGGGTTTCCTGACAGCGCTTGAATCGTTGAACGAACGCGAAGCATCACTGCCGATTTTACGTGAAGCAACCGCCACAGCCCGTGACGCATTGCCAAGATCGCAGCGCAACATGATCGCGACCACCCAGCTCCCCGACGGGGCAAGCGCGGAAGAAATCGCGATGCTCGAAACCTACTTGCAAGCGCGCAACCAAGAAGTCGGCATTGTGTCTTCTGTACGTGAAACCTACGGCGCGCTTGGTCGCGTTGGGCTAACACCCATCGACAGCCGGCAAATTGGTGGGTTTATGTTGGCGTTGATCATTGGGGTCGCGGGTATCGTGCTATCGCTACCGTTGGGTATTCTGCTGGCACTTGGCCGCCAATCGCACCTGTTCATAGTCAACAAAATCTGCGTGGTCTTCATCGAAGTCATCCGTGGCGTTCCGTTGATTGTGTGGTTGTTCACGGGGTCCTTGCTGTTGAACTATTTCTTGCCGCCGGGGACCAACTTTGACCTTCTGTTGCGCGTGATCATTATGGTGACGCTGTTTTCAGCGGCCTACATCGCAGAGGTTATTCGCGGCGGCCTCGCGGCGCTTCCCACGGGGCAGTACGAAGGCGCGGATAGCCTAGGTCTGTCATATTGGCAGTCCATGCAGCTGATCGTGCTGCCGCAAGCGATGAAAATTTCCATCCCGGGCATCGTGAACACCTTTATTGGCTTGTTCAAAGACACCGTTTTGGTGGTGTTCATTGGCCTGCTCGATCCGATCGGCTTTTCTAACGCGATCCGTGCGGACACGGATTGGAACGGCGTTTATTGGGAATTGTTCGTCTTTATCGGCGTTCTGTTCTTCATATTCTGCTACGCGATGGGCCGCTATTCCCTTCACCTAGAGAAAAAGCTCCAGCGTGAGCACCGTTAAGGAGACCTATGATGTCTGACACAGCACTCGACCGCGAAATCAACCGCGACGCCATGACGGTCTCTGATGAGGTCGCCATTCAGATCAGCGATATGAATAAATGGTACGGAACATTCCATGTTCTGCGTGACATCAATTTAACCGTGAACCGCGGTGAACGGATTGTTGTTTGCGGACCATCCGGTTCTGGTAAATCCACATTGATCCGTTGCATCAACCGTTTGGAAGAACATCAGGCGGGCACCATTCTGGTGGATGGAACAGAATTGTCATCTGATCTCAAGAACATCGACAAAATCCGGTCCGAGGTCGGAATGTGTTTCCAGCATTTCAACCTGTTCCCGCACCTAACCATTCTGGAAAACTGTACGCTGGCGCCAATCTGGGTCCGTAAGACACCCAAGAAAGAAGCTGAAGAAACGGCGATGCATTTCCTTGAAAAGGTTAAGATCCCCGAACAGGCCGACAAATATCCGGGCCAGTTGTCAGGTGGTCAACAGCAACGTGTGGCAATCGCCCGATCCCTTTGCATGAAACCGCGCATCATGTTGTTCGATGAACCAACATCCGCCCTTGATCCCGAAATGATCAAAGAGGTTTTGGACACAATGATCGAGCTTGCTGAAGAAGGCATGACCATGATCTGCGTGACCCATGAAATGGGCTTTGCCCGTCAGGTGGCCAACCGCGTGATCTTTATGGATGCCGGGCAAATCGTGGAACAGAACGAACCGGAAGAGTTCTTTAACAACCCGCAATCAGACCGGACTAAGCTGTTCCTCAGCCAGATCCTCGGGCACTGATTACAAATCCTTAGGGGTTACAAATTCAACGACACGGCCGGAACGGGGAACCGTTTCGGCCCAATTGTTTATTGAGAAATCACAAACCAACGTCGCACCTGTTGGGTAATCTAGAAACCTTGGGTGCGCCGGTGCAGCGGCAACGATCTGCTCTGCGAAGAAGGCGATGCCAGGATTATGCGCGACCAAGGCGACTGTGCCGCCCTGCGCTGATTTCAACGCCGTCATAAGCGCCGCTGGCGAACCATGATACATTCTGTCTTTAAACTTGATCGCGGGCGTTGTGCCCATCGCCGCCACAATGCGATCCGTGGTTTCGCGGGTCCGTGCGGCATCACTGCTCAGGATTTCGTCCGGCAGATACCCTTGCTCTACCAGCCAAGCACCTATGGCTGTTGACGCGGCGCGCCCGCGGTCGTTCAGCGTTCGGGCGTGGTCATCAAACGGCGCGTCCCAGCTTGATTTGGCGTGGCGGATCAGGATCAAACGTTTCATCATTCCCCCAAGAATGCAGACATGTGAAACGCGGTTTGCGCTGCGTTACGTCCATAGCCCATGCTGATCGGGCAAGCCAAACGCACGCGACACCCGGCGCGACACACCGTGTCAGTCGCGATATGAGCCTTACAGGCGGGCACATCATAGGCTGAACCGTCCAAAGCGCCCACAGGGCAGGCGGACAGGCACGGCTTGTCTGTACAGGTACCGCAAGGAATGGCCGCGGGCGTTGGCATACTGATGGCCCGATCAAACACCAAGGCACCCCGATAAGACGCCAAAAGCCCGGCGTCTTTGTGGATCAACAGGCCAACAGGGCTTTGCCATGCCTCTCCGCTGCGTAAGGCCCATGAAATGAACGGATGATGTGGTGGTCCGCCAAATGGAAACATGGGTGTTGATCCTGTCGCATCGCCCAGCGCGGTGATCGCCCAGACAGACCAGTTGTCCAACGGGTTGTCCCCCTGAAACTCGGAGGATTGTGACACGTAGCCCCAAAATCCCGGTTCCAAAGGACCAAGCAGAACAGTTGTTTTCCCGTCTTCAGAAAACCCACCCATCGGGACAAGATGCAGCGCGCTTGCGGCCGCTGCTATGTCGCTGTAGTTCAACGCGCCGCCCGTATGATCGAACCCGCGCCGTGATCGGTGAACAGTTCCAACAACACAGCGTTGGGTGCCCGCCCATCAAGGATCACAGCAGCCCGCACACCGCCTGCCAGTGCATCAAGACACGTCTGTGTTTTCGGGATCATCCCACCCGCAATCACGCCAGACGCTGTCATTTCGACAACCTGATCTGCGGTCAAATCTGTCAGCACGGTTTTGGTTTCGTCCATGACACCCGGCACGTCCGTAAGCAGCAACAAACGATCGGCTTTCAGCGCGGCCGCGATGGCACCCGCCGCCGTATCGCCGTTTACGTTCAACGTTTCGCCATTTCGGCCGGCGCCCAATGGGGCGATCACGGGAATCGTATTTGCATCAAACAAAGTGTGCAGGATCGATGTGTCCAGATCCGCGGGGGTTCCCACCAACCCAAGTTCTGGCGCGTCCTGATCGCAGACCATCAGGCTTGCGTCTTTGCCGGAAAGACCGACCGCGCGACCGCCCTGTTGGTTGATGGCATTCACAATCCATTTGTTCACACGGCCTGACAATACCATTTCAACGACTTCAACTGTCGCTTGGTCCGTGACCCGTTTGCCATTCACGAACTCTGACTTGATCGACAAGTTATCAAGCATTTCATTGATCATTGGGCCGCCGCCATGGACGATCACAGGGTTCACGCCCACTTGCTGCATCAACACCACGTCGCGCGCGAAATTCTCCATCGCCGCGTCAGACGACATCGCATGGCCACCCAATTTGATGACAACGATTGAATCATTGTAACGCTGCATCAATGGCAGGGCCGCGCTGAGGGTGGCGGCTGTGGTGATCCAATCGCGGTTCATGTCCTGATTTCTCATCCCGTATCTTTCGCGCCCTAGTCTATCCCCGAGATGATCGCGCGCAATGTTTCAATTCCTTCACCCTTTTCGGACGATGTGAGAACCAGTTCTGGAAAGGCGGACGGAAACGCCTGCAATTTGCCGCGCACCTGAGCCAACACTTTGTCCAGATCACCCTTTTTGAGCTTGTCTGTCTTGGTCATGACCACCTGAAACGTGACGGCTGCCGAACTCAGCAGTGCCATGATTTCTTCGTCGACGGCTTTGATCCCGTGCCGGGCATCCACAAGAACAAAGGCGCGCCGTAGTGTGACGCGCCCGCGTAGATAGTTTTTCAGCAACCGCTGCCATTTTTCCACCACAGGAATAGGTGCATTGGCGTAGCCATAGCCCGGAAGATCCACGAGGAAGTGGCTTTCACCGACTGTGAAGTAATTGATTTCCTGCGTCCGACCCGGCGTGTTTGATGCGCGTGCCAGCCCCTTGCGGCCCGTAAGCGCATTGATCAGGCTAGATTTTCCTACATTGGATCGGCCCGCAAAACAGACCTCTGGGCGGTCTGCATCTGGCAGGCCATCCATCGCAACAACGCCCTTCACAAAATCGGTTTCACCCGCAAACATTTTGCGGCCAGCTTCGCGTAGGGTGTCATCGGGGTATTCTGCGGCTGGGAATGGCAATTGCATGTCAAAGCACCTCGCAGGTGTCGCCGCAGGCCACATGGCCGTCTTTGGTAACGACCGCATAAACGCCGAAATTTTTGTGACCGAACGTGTTTTTCAGCACGCCTAACGTATCGGTGTCACGTTCGCCGGTGATCGGGTTGGATGCGGTCAGCATGCAGCGTTCACAAGCTTCACGGATTTCAAATTCTGCACTGCCAATGCGCAGTGTCTTTCCAATCCATGTCAATTCTTCCCACGCGGGAATGTCATCGACCCAAATGTTCGCGCGCCAGCGCTCCATCTCTAGGGGCGCGCCTAAGGCATGCTCTACCGCGATATGGCTCGCGCGGTTCATAATGGATACAGACGGAAACGGGCTGTCTGTCATACCGCGATCATCGGCCTTTACCACCTCCTGTGGCGTGGCACGTTCTGGGGGGCACAGCGGAGCGACCCAATCCAAAAACGCGGATGTATCCGCGTCCGGATCAAATGTGACTGACCCAATATCATTGTGGCGAAGGGTGATGAGATGCGCATCTTCGTCAAATTCAGCCCAGATCGCAGCAAGGCTCGGTGTCCGAGCTCCGATCATAAAGTTGCGACAATGGGCCCAGTCAGTTCCTTCGAACTTTGTTGCATCGTGCGTCACGGCCCAGTGGCGATCCCACGGCATGCATTTGCCCGCCACAAAATCACTGCTGGTAATGGCTTCGCGTCCGTGCGCCTTTATCGGATGCCGCCACAATTCCGCGACAGTTCCCATTACTTTGTGTCCTGTTTGGTGCGACCCAGGATGTTGCCGAAAATGTCGGGTTTAACACCTTGGCTGCGCATAATGGTGTACTGCTGGATAAACGTGATTGTGTTGTTCGCAATCCAGTACAGGACCAGACCGCTGGCAAAGCTGCCCAGCATGAACATGAACACCCAAGGCATCCACGCAAAAATCATCCGCTGTGTTGGGTCTGTCACCGGTGGGTTCAGTTTTTGCTGCAACCACATCGATACACCAAGGCAGATCGGCAAAATCCCGATAAAGATAAGCGCAAGAATGCTTCCCTCGGGCGGGCCGGACCACGGCAAAATCCCGAACAGGTTGAAAATTGTTGATGTGTCTGGCGCGCTCAGGTCTTCGATCCATCCGACCCACGGCGCATGCCGCAATTCGATGGTTACAAAGATAACTTTATAAAGTGAAAAGAAGATTGGGATTTGCAGCAGAATTGGCAAACAGCCGGATGCTGGATTGACCTTATTGGTTCGATACAACTCCATCATACCTTTCTGGAGCTTTTCACGATCATCGCCGGCCGCTTCTTTCAGCTTTTCCATTTCGGGCTGCAGTTCGCGCATTTTCGCCATCGACACATAGGATTTATACGCCAGCGGCAACAGCAGGGCCTTGATGATGATCGTCAGGCCAATGATCGCCCAGCCCATATTCCCGATCAGCCCATTAAGCCAATGTAGGACCGCGAAAATCGGCTTGGTCAGGAAAAAGAACCAGCCCCAGTCGATGCTATCAAGGAAACGATCAATGCCCAGATCGTCCTGATAGGTCTTAATGACCTCCCATTCCTGCGCGCCCGCGAAGAACTGCGTAGAGGCATCGACGGTGGCGCCATTGGCCACAGTCACCATCGGATAAACAGTCTCAATTAGGTAAATATCGCTGGTGTGGCGCGCCACAGAGCGGAAGTCACGGCCCGGCGACGGGATCAACGCGGTCATCCAATATTGGTCCGAAAACCCGATCCAGCCGTTTTCCTGAATTTCAATGCGGCCATCTTCGGCTTCAAGATCGGGCATGTCGTCGTAGTTGATTTCTTCCATCGACCCGTCCGACATCCGCACAACGCCTTCGTGCTGGATGAAGAAGCCGATCTGCTCGGGTTCCCCATGGCGGGCGACCTGACCATAGGGGCGCATGGCAATTTCCGCGCCAGAGGCGTTTTCTACCGATTGGGTCACTGTGAAAAGGAAGTCTTCGTCGATGCTGAATGTCTTACGGAAGACAAGGCCCGCGCCGTTCTCCCAAACCAAACCCACATCATTTCCAACCGACAGTGTCTGACCTGATTCCACCACCCAAGGAGTTGTGCGGCCGGGCACATCCTCTAGCTCCGCTCCTACGGTCGGAATCCAGCCGTGCAAGGCGTAATAGGGGCTGTCCGCGTTCTCCGGTGATAGGATCCGAACAAGCTCTGCGTCAGGGTCAAGCGTTTCGCGGTAGTCTTTCAACGACAAGTCGTCGATACGCCCGCCCGTCAATGCGATAGAACCCGTCAGGCGATCGGTTTCAATTTCAATCCGTTCGCTGCCTGCAATCACATCCTCAAGCGGCTGGGCTGCGCCAACGGTTGGTTGTGTGGCAATTTCAGCCTCTTGCCCTTCGACAACAGGGGCCAAAGGGTCGACCTGTGCCGTGGTTTCGGGCAGGGCCGCAGGATCAACAGGCTCGGGCGGCGGAAACAACACAAACCACACCAGAATCACAATGAAACTAAGCGCTGTCGCGAGGATGAGATTTTTGTTCTGGTCGTCCATTGGAGCCGCCTGAAACTGCTATTGAAATATCAGGCAGGTTGAACAGGTCGCGACCACAAAGGTCAAGCCGTTTTCCCTTATTTCGGGACGTATTAGCGGTTTTGCCTGCCCGCTGTTTGGCTATCCCGCCCTTTTTGAAAAATGCACTGGCGGGGCGGCTGGCGCAAAATATGCCGTAGCCCATTCCAAGGTTTCCTGAATTGGCATTGGACGGGCAAAATAAAACCCCTGCGCGTTGTGACAGTCCAAGACCGCCAAGGCATCTCGGGCGCCGCGCGTTTCGACGCACTCGGCCATCGTTGCAACGCCCAAACTGTCCGCCATTGCTTGAATTGCCGCCACCGATCTGCGCTTTTCGCTATCCGTTTCAATGCCAGAAATAAGTAAACGATCAATCTTGATGCGTTTAACGCCGAACTGACGGATGTTGTTGATTGATGTGCTGCCGACCCCGAAATTATCCAGATCAAGGCTGCATCCAAGATCAGCAAGCGCGCCCAAGTTGCCGGCGATGTTTTCATCAGCGTCGCGCGTGATGTCGGTCTCCTGAATTTCGATACAAAGTCGGTGTGGCGCGATGCCACTGGCGTCAAGCCCCGTGGAAATGCGATCTACAAGATAGGGATCGCGCAGTTCAGCAGTGGAAAAATTGACCGCGATTCGGGGCACGTTCAGGCCTGATTTGTCCCAGAACGTTAATGCCTGCGTTGCTTGTTGGATCATCGTGTCGCCTAGGTTTTGCATCATGCCTGCTTTTGCTAGGGCGGGCAAAAACTCTGTAGGGGCGATGATTCCATATTCAGGGTGATGCCATCGTGTCAAAGCCTCAAACCCGCAAAGGGACCCGTCCTTTATCCTTATTTGCGGTTGAAAATGGGCAAAAATCTCACCTTTTTCAAAGGCACCTTTGGCTTGCCGTGCAAGGCGTTGGGCCTTTGAACGTTTGTTTGACATCGCTTTTGAAAAACCGCGGATTGTATTGGGTGAATGACCCCGTGCGTCAGACAGCGCCGTTAACGCGGCCTGTAAAATGCCATTGCTTGTCGGGCGTTCGAGCTGGTCTGAAACTGCGAATCCAATCGAGGCTGTCAAGGCGCGCGGCAATTTCGTTACCAGCGGCGCATCGACCAACGCATGTTGAATCCGGGTGCAGGTGTTCAGCATCGTTTCGGTATCGAATTCGGCCAGCGGCGCAAGTGCCACGGCAAAACGCGGACCGTCTAAATGAATTGCGATGTCTTGTTCGGTCAAATGCGATTGCAGCGCAGTCAAGACGAACGACTTCGTCCCGTTGAGTGTGTCCGATCCATAGATTTCCACCAATTTTTCATAGTCGTCAATTTCGACAACCATCGCGACTGTTGGATGCCCGATCTGGCCAAGAAAGTGGGAAAGACAGCCCAGAATGAACGGTCGCCGATTGTCGAGGGGAAGGGTCACGCCGGGCCGAGGTCGCAAAGACAACAACGCGATGGCAGGTGCAAAGACGACCCCCGCGATGAGCCCGGGCGGGCCGATCAGGACAAAAGCAATGAGGCAGCCAACACCAAACACTGCGATTGCCAGCGCCGTGCGGTACTGTGACCAATGATTGCCAGAATGGATGTGTGCCATGATGATCCCCAATTTGCCCGTGGCGTTATGCTCAGAGCGTGCGGTCATCCATAGGGTTGCGGCCTTATCGCAAGGTTAATCGCGCCCGACGCCAGATTAGGTCTGGCTGGTCCGTGTCAGTTCATCAAAGTTGAACAGATCGGTATCCAGCAAATGTGAAGGCTGTATGTTTGACAGGGCGCGAAACATGGTTTGACGCCGACCCGGCATGGCCTTTTCCCAACCGTCTAGCATTGCCTTGATTTGCTGGCGCTGAAGCCCGTCTTGCGACCCACATAGATCGCAGGGGATAATAGGATAACCCATTGAAGATGAGAACTTTTCACAGTCTTCTTCGGCAACATGGGCCAAGGGACGATAGACAAATAAATCGCCATCCTCGTTTCGCAATTTCGCAGGCATCGCGGCCAGACGCCCACCGTGAAACATGTTCATCAAAAACGTTTCAAGAATGTCGTCGCGATGGTGGCCCAGCACGACTGCCGAACAGCCTTCTTCGCGGGCAATACGGTAAAGGTTCCCGCGACGTAGGCGCGAACACAAGGCGCACATAGTGCGGCCTTGGGGTACCTTGTCCATCACGATCGAATACGTGTCGCGATATTCGATTCGGTGTGGCACGCCCATATCGGACAGAAATTTGGGCAAAACCGTCGCCGGGAAATTGGGCTGCCCTTGATCAAGGTTGCAGGCCAACAGATCGACGGGCAACACCCCGCGCCATTGCAGTTCATGCAAAACGGCCAACAAGGTATAGCTGTCCTTGCCGCCCGACACGCAAACAAGCCACTTTGGACGCGGACCTGGTGCGATCATGCCATAGGTGTCGATGGCGTCGCGGGTGTTTTGCACGATCCGTTTGCGCAGCTTTTTGAATGCGACGGATTTGGGCGCGCCGTAAAAAAGAGGGTGAATATCGTCTGGATGATCAAGCATACCAACGGATTATAGCGGCCTTGTGCAACGGGCAAGGCGCGTTAGGGCCGCGCCACCGACGCGACAGGTTAATCGGGGACGTTGTCCACACCTGATCCACCCCAAGGATGGCATCGTGCGATGCGCCGCGCTGTCAAATAGCTGCCTTTGACACCGCCGTGTTTTCGCAATGCTTCCATGGCGTAGGCACTGCAGGTGGGGTGATACCGGCAGCCGTGGCCGACCCAAGGGCTAAACACAACGCGATAAAACCGGATCGGCAGAGAAACAACAAACGCCAACGGGGTCATGTCAGTTTCGCCAACGCACGTGCCAAATCAGCGCGTAAATCATCAAAAGTTCGATTTGCGGTGGCGTCTTTTTTGCCAATCAGCACATAGTCATGTCCTGTCTTGGCCAATGCAGGTAAATCAAGCCGCGCAATTTCGCGCAGGCGGCGTTTGGCGCGGTTGCGCGCCACTGCGTTGCCGACCTTTTTGGAACAGGTGAACCCGACCCGCACGGTGTCTATCCCATCATCGCGATTGCGCACCTGAACAGTGAGCCCCGGAGCCGTCTGATACCGTGCCCGCGAAGCGGCAACAAACTGAGCACGGGTTTTCATAACCTCTAAACCAGCAAAAACCGCCGCAGGCTGTGCCTCGGCGGTTTCAGATTTATCCTCGTGCGATGTCATGCAGACCTCGCAAAACGCAATTACGCGCTGAGTTCCTTGCGGCCCTTCGCGCGGCGCGCGTTCAGGATCTTACGGCCAGCTTTGGTGGCCATACGTGCGCGGAAACCGTGGCGGTTCTTGCGAACGCGGTTGGAAGGCTGAAATGTACGCTTCATTGCGTCTCTCCGGT
>CAYOSK010000070.1:0-1529 GCA_964406585.1 uncultured Octadecabacter sp.
GCTATGCAAAAGACGACGCCATCGTGATGCACCCCGGCCCGATGAACCGCGGTGTTGAAATTGATGGCGCAATTGCGGACGACATTAACCGCAGTGTGATCCAAGAACAGGTCGAAATGGGCGTGGCAGTGCGCATGGCAGCAATGGATTTACTCGCCCGCAATCTTCGTGCCGCGCGTGGGGCCAAAGCGGCCGGGGTCATGGTGTGAACACCGCGCCTCCCCTTCAGGACGGCGAAGCGGTTGTGTTTGACCATATTCCATCCCTGCGCAGCTTTAAACGCACAGCTTTGTTAATGATCGTTCTGACCCTGCCAGCGATGATCGCAATGCTGATCGTGTTTCCTGATACAGTCTGGCCCGTCGTTCCGCTGTTCATCACGTGTTTTATTCTGATGCAGGAACGATTCCGCCTTGGCAAATACCGCGCTTGGATCACCAACCAGCGGATCATCTGGCAAGGCGGGCGGGACATCGCAATTTCTGATGTTATCGCGGCGCGCAAAAGCGGCAATGGCGTACGGATCATCTCTGCCAAAGGCGTCAAAACAACCAAACTGTTTTACCCCAAAAACGGCCCCGTTCTGGTCGATGCGATCAACGCAGCCCGAAAGCAGGATGAGTCATGACACAAATTGATCCAACTTATGTTGCAGCACACGAACATGGGGTGGTGCGCATCTATTCGATCAACCTCCCGAACGACGAAGTCGACGCATTTTCGACTCTCCAGAAAGAGTTTTTTCCCGGAGAGCCGGAACCAGATTATTGGGCGCTAAAAGATTGGCTGGGCGCGGACACTTTGGATCCGGAATACGTGAATGTCATTGATATCGATGACCTGCAGGACATGCAATTTGTGGACTATTTGATCGAAGGATATGACGTTACGGGCGAAGATATTGCATCCCATCGTGCAGCGCTGGACGGGCTGCGCGGTCACGTCGCGATTGTGACGTCCGCGGCTTTTGGAGGGGTTGAACAAGACCTCAAGGCCAATACAGACGCCTTAACACTGGAAAATACCTTCCTGATCCATGCGGTCAGCCTGCGCCAACGAAGCGCCAGTATTTCGTTTCGCCCGTTACCTAAGGATGGCGCCGACGGCATACTTACGCCGCCGAACGCTCAGAAAAAGAAACCTCCCTCGGACGCCGCAATGGGCGGGCGTGTGGCCACGATTGCATTGCTGGTGATGGGTCTTCTGGTGTGGATCATGATCAAGGTGGCCGGATGACCCAGCTTGATCTATTGCGAAATTGTCACTTGAAAGAATGCCATGCAAACGCTGTTTGAAAATGCCCGCTTGATTGATCCCGAACAGGGGACAGACACCATCGGATCGCTGATGGTCTCTGACGGTTTTATCGCCAAGGACGGCACCCCGGATGAGGTGATTGATTGCGGCGGAAAATGTCTTGCCCCGGGGATCGTTGATATCGGCGTGAAGGTGTCTGAACCCGGTGAACGTCACAAAGAATCCTTCGCTTCAGCAGGGCGCGCAGCTGTGGCGGGTGGGATCACCACAAT
>CAYOSK010000070.1:1539-13466 GCA_964406585.1 uncultured Octadecabacter sp.
ACCCCGAAATTGACACACCCGAAGGTCTGGAATTCGTCGAACGTCGTGCGGCCATTGATGCCGCCGTGAATGTGTTGCCCATGGCCGCCCTGACCAAAGGACGCAACGGGCGCGAAATGACGGAAATTGGGTTCTTGATGGATGCCGGTGCCGTTGCGTTCACAGATTGCGACCGCGTGGTCACTGACACCAAGGTGTTCAGCCGCGCGTTGACCTACGCCAAGTCCTGCGGCGCGCTGGTGATTGGCCATGTTCAGGAACCGGGCCTTTCTGCCGGCGGGGCCGTGACGTCTGGCAAATTCGCGACGCTGCGCGGCCTGTCCGGCGTGTCGCCGATGGCCGAACGCATGGGGCTAGACCGCGATGTCGCATTGTTGGAAATGACGGGCGCGGCCTATCACGTGGATCAGATCACGACAGCGCGCGCGCTGCCCGCGTTGCAACGGGCCAAGGCCAATGGTCTTAACATCACTGCGGGGGTGGGTATCCACCATTTGACGCTGAATGAAATGGACGTCGCGGATTATCGCACGTTCTTTAAATTGAAACCGCCGCTGCGGTCCGAAGATGATCGTTTGGCAGTGGTGGACGGCGTCGCGTCTGGCCTGATTGATATCATCAGCTCAATGCACACCCCACAGGACGAAGAATCCAAACGTCTGCCCTACGAAGAAGCCGCGTCAGGCGCGGTTGCGCTTGAAACACTGCTGCCCGCTGCATTGCGCTTGGTTCATGCGGGCCACATGGATATTCCGCAATTGTTCCGCGCCCTTGCTCTGAACCCTGCAAATCGTCTTGGGTTGGCCTGTGGGCGGTTATCTGTCGGGTCCCCTGCGGATTTGGTTCTGTTTGACGCGGATGCCAGCCACAAACTTGATCGGATCAGCCTTTTGTCCAAATCCAAGAATACACCGTTTGATGGCGCTATTTTGCAAGGCCGCGTGATCGCAACCTATGTGGGCGGTATCAATAAAACCAAGGGTCTCGACCATGCCTGATCTTGTCAGCAGTGCAGGGACATTGGGCCTTTGGGCGCTGATTGCTTATGCGATTGGGTCGGTCCCGTCGGGCATCTTGATCGCGCGGGCAATGGGCCTTGGCAATCTGCGCGACATTGGATCGGGCAACATCGGCGCAACCAACGTGTTGCGGACCGGTTCCAAAAAAGCAGCCGCCGCGACGCTTGGACTTGATGCGGGTAAGGGGCTTCTGGCGGTGTTACTGGCGGGGGCTATCACTGGACCAGACGCGGCGCAGATGGCGGGCATTGCCGTTATGATTGGCCATTGTTTTCCTGTTTGGCTTGGGTTTCGCGGCGGCAAAGGCGTGGCGACGTTCTTTGGCGTCCTTTTTGGCTTGGTCTGGCCCATCGGTCTTGTCGCGGCGGTGGCATGGCTGGCGATCGCAGCTATTTTTCGGGTGTCATCGCTTGCGGCACTGGTCGCCGCTGCAAGCGCGCCAGCCGCCGCGCTTGTCGGGTTTTCGGGATTTACGGTGCTGATGCTGGCGCTGTGTGTCCTGATTTATTGGCGCCACGCGGGCAATATCCGTCGCCTTATCGCCGGAACGGAATCCAAGATCGGGTCCAAATAAAGTGATGTGCCCGCGTGGCGATCTGAAGGGTTAGTAACTGAACGCACCGTAAATCCGGCTTAGATCACCACCCCATTCACCGCTGTAATGGTCCATCAACTCATCCGCCGGGGTTTTGCCGGTTTCGATTGAATCCTTAAGCGCATTTAAGAAATGGGTTTCATCCGGAACCAACCCACCCGCACCGGGCATGGCACGATTGCGCAGGCCGGTTTCTGCGATCTTTACGGTTTCGCGGGCAATGTCATGCATCGACTGCCCGCCGACCTTTGCCTGAAGCCCATGAACAGATGCTTCAATGCGCCACGCCTCGCGGGTGTCTTCGTCCCAGTCTTTGCAAAGATCATAAGCCGCATCCAGCGCCTCTTGATCATAGGTCAACCCGACCCAGAATGCAGGTAATGCGCACAACCGGCGCCACGGGCCGCCATCCGCCCCACGCATTTCAATGAACTTTTTTAGCCGCGCTTCCGGAAACGCGGTGGTCAGATGATCCGCCCAATCTGACAGCGTCGGTGTTTCTCCGGGCAGAGCCGGCAGTTCGCCTTTCAGAAAATCACGGAACGACTGGCCCAGCGCGTCCACATAGGCGCCGTTGCGATAGACAAAATACATCGGCACATCGAGCGCGTAGTCCACCCAGCGTTCAAACCCGAAATCATCCTCAAACACAAACGGGATCATGCCCGTGCGGGCATCATCCATGTGCCGCCAAATCCGGCTGCGCCAGCTTTTGTGATTGTTAGGTTTGCCTTCAAAGAACGGGGAATTGGCGAACAGCGCAGTGGCCACAGGTTGCAACGCAACAGCGACGCGCATTTTCTGAATCATGTCCGCTTCGCTCGAAAAATCGAGGTTTACCTGAACCGTACAGGTTCGTCGCATCATCATTTTGCCAGAGGTGCCCACGGTGTCCATATAGGCATCCATCAGCTTATAGCGCCCCTTGGGCATCAATGGCATGTCGTCATGGGACCATTCGGGGGCAGCCCCCAGCCCGATAAATCCTACACCGATTTCATCAGAGATGGATTTTACTTCCGCCAGATGGCTGTTCACCTCGTCACAGGTTTGGTGGATGGTTTCCACAGGCGCACCCGACAGTTCCAACGCTCCGCCCGGTTCAAGCGACACATTCGCGCCGTCCTTTTCCAGACCGATCAGAAAACCGCCCTCGGTGATGGGCGCCCAACCGTAGCGATCGCGCAAGCCGCTTAGGACGGCTTCAATAGATCGTTCGCCCGAAAAGGGCAGCGGTTTTAGGCTGTCTTTGCAAAACCCGAACTTTTCATGCTCGGTCCCGATGCGCCAATCTGCCTTCGGCTTGCATCCATCGGCCAGATATTGCGCCAACTGGTCATGGTGTTCAATCGGCCCGCCGCCGGACTGGGGAATAGACATTTTTGGCGCTCCGATTTGGTTTCAGGGCTCTAGACGTGGCCGACCGCGCTGGGACTGTCAATGCAACAATGTGTAGGGTTTATGGTCTTGCGCCATCCAAATGGTCATTTGCGCGGGCCGCGTGCGGGCAAGGACAGACAGCATGTATTCCGTCTTCATGCCGGGCAGGGCCGTGAACACATCAAATAGTGCCTCCACCCCACGCGCATTTGTCGGGATGTCAATGTAGTGGCCATCTTCGTTGATTAGCCGCCAAGCAGGGGCTGGGGTCAAATCCAGCTGCACCATCAAATCAAGATCCGCGACGCCACCGTCAATCGGCCCAAGGTACGTGACACGCCGTTCATCAATCGTCACAACACCCGGCCCGTCGCCATCGCGTTGAAACCGAACCTTTTGCGCCGCTGAAATGGCCAATGCGGCACCCAACAATGCCAGCGCCCAGCCCAGCCAGCTGACAATGCCAAAGGACGCAAAGCCCCACCATAACCCCAACCCTGACAGCGCCAGCGCCGCGATCACTTCGCGCCAACGCCACATCCCGTCTTTGATTTCGGGGCGGATCATACCGCGACTCTTGAGTTCATGAAAATTTCCAGTGCCCAATCCCCGATACGGTCAAGCCCGATCAGTTCATAGGCGGCAACAGGGCCTCGCATATAGCCCCGCCCGCACAGGTGTTCGGTCATCTGATCAACAACGGTGCGTGTGGCCCTGACAAACTTCACCCCCAGTCTCCCAGCGTGTTTTGCCAAAGCGTCAGCGCGGCGATTGCTGCTGTTTCTGCGCGCAAAATACGGGGCCCAAGGCTAATGGGGTGCGCGCAGTCCATGCCGCGTAATCTGTTGCGTTCTGCATCCGAAAACCCGCCTTCCGGCCCAATGAAAATCGCCCAAGGTCCGCCTTGATCCGGCAGCGCGGGCTGAGTCCCGACAAGGGCTTCGTCGCAAAACAGGATTCGGCGCGCAGGGTCCCAGCCGTCCAGCAGTAGGCCCAGCTTTTGTACGTCCTCAACGGGTGGCACATAGGTGCCACCGCATTGCTCTGCCGCCTCAAGCGCGTGCGCCTGCAATTTGTCTTGGCGCACCCGATTTGCCGATTGGGTGTATTGTGTTTGAACCGGCAAAACACGCGCCGCGCCCAGCTCTGTCGCCTTTTCTACGATAAATGCGGTGCGGTCCTTTTTGACTGGGGCAAAGACCAACCAGACATCGGGTGGCATCATCAACGGTTTTGTCTGTTCCAAACACTCAAGCACGCCACCGCGCTTGAAACTTTCCAATACACGCCCGCGCCATTCGCCATCGGTGCCATTGAACAACAACACATCATCGCCCGCACCTAGGCGCATGACCCCAAAAAGGTAATGGGATTGTTCCCGCGATAACGGAACCCTTTGCGCAGGGCCTAAAGGGTGTTCTACAAAGAGCCGAATACGTGCCATGGGGGAACCATATGACCGACACGAACGGGATGCCAGAGCCTCAGATCGCAGATGCGGTGCAAGGCAACTGGGTTGATACACTCGCCCCGGAACCCACACGTCCTTTTTTACGCCTAAGCCGCGCGGATCGCCCGATTGGTACATGGCTGTTGTTGCTGCCGTGCTGGTGGGGGTTGATGTTGGGCATGTTGTCCACCGGATCGGCCAGCCTGTTTGATGTTTGGATCGCGTTGGGCTGCGCATTGGGGGCATTTTTGATGCGCGGTGCAGGCTGTACCTGGAACGACATTACGGATCGCGACATTGACGGCGCTGTTGAAAGAACCGCAAACCGCCCGATTCCATCCGGGCAGGTTGGCGTGCGCAAGGCCCTGGTGTGGATGGCCCTGCAATCGTTCTTGGCGCTTTTGATATTGCTGACGTTCAATACCAATGCGATTTTTCTTGGCTTTGCATCGCTCATTCCCGTCGCGATTTACCCCTTTGCCAAACGGTTCACATGGTGGCCACAGGTGTTTTTGGGGCTGGCCTTTAACTGGGGGGCGCTGTTGGCATGGACAGCGCATACAGGGTCACTCGGCTGGCCGGCCATTGCATTGTATGTCGCCGGGATCGCGTGGACATTGTTTTACGACACGATTTATGCTCATCAGGATGCCGAAGACGACGCATTGATCGGGGTGAAATCCACAGCCCGATTGTTTGGCGACACGACACCGTTTTGGCTGCGCGGGTTCATGGTGGCGACGGTGTGTTTATTTGGCGTCGCCGTTATTCTTGCGACATTGCATTTGTCTGTGCTGGCGCTGGTTGTGGCCTTGGGTGGGCCTTGGGCAATGGGGTGGCATCTGGCCTGGCAATTGCGCAGCTTTGATGCGGATGATGGACCTAAATTGCTTTCATTGTTTCGATCCAATCGCGACGCGGGCCTTATTCCCGTGCTGTTTTTCGCCGTGGCGCTGTTCCTTTAGTGATCTGGATTGATCCTTTGGGCGTGACCGCCTAAGCAGACGTAGAAAAATAACTTAGGACGCCCTATGCGCCTTTCTGCCCTATTTGTTCGACTTGGCGTCTTTTTGGCCGCAGCGATAGTTTGCGCCTTAGGTGCGCGCATCGCGGTGGCTGCGCTGGAAACACGCTCCATCGACGCTGTGCGCGTCGCGCTTGCGGATGGGGGCCATGATTTTACCAGCGTGATCGGCGATGGCCTTCAAGTCATCCTCGAAGGCGAAGCCCCTTCCGAAGCCATGCGGTTTCGCGCAATTTCTACAGCCGGATCGATGGTCGATGCCAGCCGCGTCATCGACAACATGACCGTAACCGTCAGTGACGGCATCGAGGCGCCGGAATTTTCGATGGAAATTCTGCGCAATGACAGCGGCATTTCGATCATCGGGCTTATTCCCGCATCGTCGGATCGCGATGACATTGTCCAGACCCTGTCTGATATGGCGGGTGATGAGGCAGGGCTCGCGGATTTTCTGGAGACCGCGGAGTATGACGTTCCCCTTGGGTGGGATCCAGCACTGGAATTTGCCCTACGGGCGCTGCGCCAATTGCCCCGTTCCAAAATTTCCGTTCGGGCGGGGCGCGTCTCTGTCGAAGCGATCTCTGATTCACCAGAACAAAAGGCGCGGCTTGAAACCGATTTGCGCCGTTCCAGCCCGGATGGTCTTCTTGTGACCCTCAATGTGATGGCGCCGCGCCCTGTTGTGTCGCCGTTTGTGACGCGGTTCATCATTGATGAAAACGGTGCGCGATTTGACAGCTGCGTTGCAGATACCCCCGCCGCAGAACGCCGTATTGTTGCCGCCGCACAAGCTGCAGGCGTCCAAGGGCGGATCGGCTGTACTGTGGCGCTTGGCACGCCCACAACACGCTGGGCAGATGCTGTCGCGACATCTATTTCTGCTCTGGAAGAATTGGGTGGCGGCACCGTTACTATTTCGGATGCTGATGTGACGTTTGTTGCCCCAGCGGGCGCCGTGCAGGGAAATTTTGACCGTATCGCAGGGCAGCTTGAAAACACACTGCCCGACGTGTTCGCCCTTGATGCTATCCTGCCTGCAGCCCCTGCAGCAGGTGACGAAGGCCCGCCACAATTTGTTGCCACACTCAGCCCCGAAGGTCTTGTTCAATTGCGCGGCCGCGTGTCGGATGATTTGCTGAATTCCACAGCTGAAAATTTTGCCCGCGCCAAATTCGGCTCCGCTGATATTTCGATGGCCACCCGCGTGGTGGATGGTCTGCCAAATACATGGGCGATCCGCGTTCTAGCAGGCGTCGAAGCCCTGTCAAACCTGTCAAACGGATCCGTAACAGTTGAACCAGACAACATCATTGTCCGTGGCAACACCGGATCAGAAAACGCAGGCGCCGAAATCACCCGATTGCTGATTGATAAGCTCGGGGATGCGCAGGAATTCGAAGTCCAAGTTACCTACGTCGAAGCACTCGACCCGATCGCCGCGTTGCCGACCGAAGAAGAATGCCTCGCCCAGATCATGGCGGTAACCGAGGCGCGCAAAATCACGTTTGAACCCAGTTCTGCAAATATTGCAGGTGCAGGGGCGACGATTTTGGATGACATCGCAGAAATCTTGCAACGCTGCGCCGATCTGCGGATCGAAATTGCGGGGTATACGGACAGCCAAGGGTCCGAAGATGGCAATCAACGTCTTAGCCAGCAGCGTGCCAATGCCGTTTTGGATGGGTTGCGCGTCCGCCGTGTGCCTGTGTCCAGTTTCCGCGCCATCGGCTACGGCGAAGCAAACCCAATCGCGGATAATGAAACCGCCGACGGCCGCGAAGCCAACAGACGGATTGAATTTACGTTGATTGTGCCCGAAAGCACTGAAGAACCAACCGCACTCGAACAGATCGAAGCAGAAGCAGCCGCTGCCGCACAACAAGAGGCCACAGAATGAACCGCACCGAATTTATCGTCGCAACCGCGATCATCCTGTTTGTGGCATTCTGTCTTGGCTGGTTTGCCAGCTGGCTGATCAATCGCTTTACCCGCGTGTCCAAAGCCGAGGTCGGCGAATTGGACCGCATGGCGCAGGCGTTGCACGAAGCCGAAGAAACCCGCGATCAGGCGATCACGTATCTGCAACAACGCGAGGCCGAGATCACAAATCAGCTGTCCCAAACCGAAGCCGAACTGCGCGCCGCGATGGACGGCTTGCGCGATGCGCGCCAAGAAGCAGAAGAATTGCGCACCTATATAGAACGCCAGAACGCGGGCTAAATGCTCGGCATTAATGCCAAAAGGTTTCTAATCATTATTCATGAGAGTGCGCAGGATCGCCTGTGCGTTGTCACTCGCCCAATTGGCATCTCCGATCAGGCGCGCGATCTCGTGGCCATCGGGGTCCAAAACCAAGGTTACGGGCAAGCCGATCACACCCATGTCTCGGGCCAATTCCGAATTTGGATCGGTATGCAGCGGAAGGTTGTCCACGCCGATGTCGTCCAAGAACCGTTGCATCGCGGGCCTCTGATTGAGTCCCGTCGCAACGGTGACAACCTCAAAGCCATCGCCAAAGGTTGATTGCAGCTCCGACAGATGTGGCATTTCCTTGCGGCATGGGGCGCACCACGTGGCCCAGAAATTCAATACCACATAGTCGCCTTCAAACGCAGCCAGCGTCAGGTCCGATCCGTCTTCATGGGAAAACACCACGTCCGACCCGCGTTTGACGCCGAATTGCAGCTTCAGCATGTCGCCTTCGCGCATGTCCTGAACTTCGGCAAAATCACGCTCTGGCAGGCCGGGGGTTTCCCTGTCGCCGGTTGCCAAGTATAGGCCACCAACAATACCGATGATTGCGGCGGCTGTAAAAAGCAGGGTCTTTTTCATCGCAGAAACCTAAATCTGGGGACGTTTGAGATGTCGGATAAATCTTCGTCGAATGCAATGTGGGGCGGGCGGTTTGCCGCAGGTCCGGATGCGATCATGGAGGCGATCAATGCCTCGATCGGTTTTGATCGTCGATTGGCGAAACAAGACATTGAAGGCTCCCGGGCGCATGCGGCCATGTTGGCGGCACAAGGTATCATTAGCGATAGCGATGCAAAAGCGATCCGTGAAGGGCTGCTCACGGTGTTGTCAGAAATCGAAGGTGGAACATTTCAATATTCAACTGCGCTTGAAGATATTCACATGAACGTCGAAGCCCGCCTAAAAGAGGTCGTGGGCGAACCGGCGGGGCGATTGCATACAGGCCGGTCGCGCAATGATCAGGTTGCCGTAGATTTCCGTCTGTGGGTGCGGGACCAATGTGATGCCGCAGATGGTGCGCTTGTCGCTCTGATGCAGGCGCTTCTCGTTCAGGCACAAGACGGCGCGGATTGGGTGATGCCGGGCTTTACGCATCTTCAGGTCGCGCAACCCGTGACATGGGGCCATCATATGATGGCCTATGTTGAAATGTTTGCCCGCGACCGCGCGCGATTTGCGGATGCGCGGGCCCGAATGAACGAATCCCCCCTTGGTGCCGCGGCGCTGGCGGGCACATCGTTCCCGCTGGATCGTCAGATGACAGCAGAGGCCCTTGGGTTTGATCGCCCGATGGCCAATTCACTGGATGCAGTTGCCGCGCGAGATTTTGCCTTGGAATTTTTGAGCGCGGCGTCGATCTGTGCGATGCACCTGTCCCGCCTTGCCGAAGAACTGGTGATCTGGAGTTCGGCGCAGTTCCGGTTTGTCGCCATGTCGGATCGGTGGTCCACCGGATCGTCTATTATGCCCCAAAAGCGCAATCCGGATGCTGCGGAATTACTGCGGTCTAAAATTGGGCGAATTTTCGGGGCGAATGTCGCGTTGATGACGGTGATGAAGGGGCTTCCGCTGACTTATTCAAAGGACATGCAGGAAGACAAAGAACAGACGTTTGATGCCGCCGATAACCTGATGCTGGGCCTTGCCGCGATGACAGGCATGGTTGCGGATATGAAGGGGCGGCCTGATGATTTGCGCGTTGCGGCGTCTATGGGGTTCAGCACCGCCACGGACCTGGCCGATTGGTTGGTTCGTGAATTGGGCCTGCCCTTTCGCGATGCCCACCATGTCACCGGCACGTTGGTCGCCATGGCAGAAGAAAAAGGCTGTGATTTGCCGGAATTGACCATTGCAGACATGCAAACTGTTCATGCGGGCATAACCGATGCTATCTTTGATGTGTTGGGTGTGGACAATTCCGTGCGCAGCCGTACGTCCTATGGGGGGACCGCGCCGGACAACGTGCGTGCGCAGATTACCCGCTGGACGGACCAATTAAAGTAAGAGGTAAGATATTATGAGAAATTCGATTATTGCGATTGTCGCTTTGGCATTTGTAGCCGCCTGTGGTGCCAATGATCCGCCGTTTCGCCCAAGCGCGAATGTCGGTGTGTCCATCGGGCCCAACGGTGTGACGCCGAATGCGTCTGTGGGTGCCAGCAACGGCACGTTCAACGTCGGGCTTAATCTGTGATGCGGTGGGTGTTTGGCGCCTTGGCGATCTGGGGCGCCATCCACCCGATGTATTATTTTGTCGCGTGGTTTCAAACGAACGGTTGGAACATCATGGCCATGGTGGACGCGTGGCATGCCAATGACGCTGCGTCCGGGTTGGTTTGGGACCTGACGATTGCCGCCATCGCCCTGACGATTTGGGTGATCTATGAGGCGATGCAGTCCCGGCGCTGGAGTCTTCTAATTGCGATTCCTGCAACCTTTTGCATCGGGGTAAGCTGCGGTTTGCCCCTGTTCATTTTCCTGCGCATGTCAGGGTCGGCACGGCTGAACGCCTAACGCCGACGCCGCGCGTGCCTTTGAACGCTTTGATTTGAGTATTTTTGAACCAAAGAAGGGTTGGGCTTGTCGCGTGATCTGCTAGGTCTGTCGCAACGCCGAATCCGGAGAGTTCTATGGATCATTTTCTTTATCGACGCGGCCAGCTGATGGCAGAAGACGTCGCGATTTCTGACATTGCCGCGTCCGTTGGAACACCATTTTATGTGTATTCCGCGGCAACGCTTTTGCGGCACTTTAAGCTGTTTGATGATGCATTGGCCGGTACGGAGCATTTGGTGTGTTTCGCTATGAAATCCTGTTCTAATTTGGCGGTACTAAAGCTGCTTGGGGATGCGGGCGCAGGGATGGATGTTGTGTCCATCGGGGAATATTTACGCGCCAAGGCGGCCGGAATCCCCGGAGAGCGGATCGTGTTTTCGGGGATCGGAAAAACCCGCGAAGAAATGCGAACTGCGCTTGAGGGTGGCATCCGTCAGTTCAACGTCGAAAGTGAGCCGGAAATGCAGGCCTTGTCGGCCGTCGCAACCGCGCTTGGTTTGGTGGCGCCGATCACGGTTCGGGTGAACCCGGATGTAGACGCCAAAACCCATGCAAAGATATCGACTGGCAAGAAAGAAGACAAATTCGGGATTCCGATCAGCCGCGCGCGCGATGTGTACGCGATGGCCGCCGCGCTACCGGGGCTTAAGGTCATTGGCATTGATGTGCATATCGGATCCCAATTGACCGAACTGGAACCGTTCCGGTTGGCTTATCGCAAGGTCGCAGAGCTGACCGAAACCCTGCGCGCGGACGGGCATGAAATTTCACGCCTTGATCTGGGTGGTGGGCTTGGCATTCCTTATGCACGTGACAACACTGCCCCCCCGCTGCCTTTGGAATACGGGGCGCTGATCAAAGAAGAGGTCGGCCATCTGGGATGCGAGATCGAAATCGAGCCGGGCCGTCTGATTTCCGGCAACGCCGGCATTCTGGTGAGCGATGTGATCTACGTCAAAGAAGGCGAAGGACGTCAGTTTTTGATTTTGGATGCAGCGATGAATGATTTGATTCGCCCAGCCATGTATGACGCCTATCATGACATTATTCCGGTGGTTGAACCCGCCGCCGGAGTGGAACAATCGCGCTACGATATCGTTGGTCCGGTTTGCGAATCCGGTGATACGTTTGCCAAAGAACGCTCCATGCCGACGTTGGCACCAGGGGATTTGGTGGCCTTTCGATCCGCGGGCGCCTACGGCGCTGTCATGGCAAGCGAATATAATTCGCGCCCTTTGATTCCTGAGGTTTTGGTGCAGGGGGATCAATTTGCGGTTATCCGCCCACGTCCCACCTTTGACGAGATGATCAATCGAGATACCATACCAGAGTGGCTATAGTCGGTCACACAACCGGAGAAGCCCGCTGACCCCACCCATTCCAACGCCACGGCATTTGAAAATGCCGGTTTTGCTGACCCATTTGGGGCTGATCGCAGAACGCGTGACGCGGGCGTTTTGGCCGGTTTGGACGGTTGTGTTTGCCGCAGTGGCACCGCTGATTTTGGGGTGGCAGGATTTCGTCCCGCTTGAGATTTTATGGGTGTTCGGTGTGGTCGCGGTTCTGGCCCTGATCTGGGCAGTGTATCGCGGGTCTCGCGCCTTTGATTGGCCCAGTAAAGCGCAGGCTATCGCGCGAGTGGATGCGCGC
>CAYOSK010000071.1:0-13372 GCA_964406585.1 uncultured Octadecabacter sp.
AAAATGTCGGGGCGGTCCACCGCAGGCCGTCCGGGCCAACGCGGTGGGGTCAAGCCACGAAAGAAACGCGGCGGTTGATGGCGGCGGGCCTAGGGACAGGCGGCGGCATTAATTCGCTTGGGCGTCTCTGAATGAGATCGTCTTCAGACACCAATCCTGATCGCACATCGCGATGGACCGATGAAAACGCCCAATCCATCGGGGAACTGGCCAATCCGTGTTTGACCGGATTCCACCAACAATACGCCAAATGGTCATCAAAATCCTTTTGGTTTTTGATCCTGTAGTCCAGCACGCCACTTTTCCAGACATCCAATGTTATCTGCCCATCAGCAGCATCAGCACGATCGCTGGCCGCTGGTAGGCTGAAATTGAACTGCGCTTTCAATCGACGCCAGCGTTCGGCAAAATCCTTATCCCCTTCAGGCAACGTCCAGATCGCATGCAAATGGTTTGGCAAAACAACGATCGCATCACAGCGAAACGGGAGTTCCCGCTGCATCGCGTTATAAGAATCCCGCAAAATATCGAGGTGACGCACCAAAGAATCACCCTGTCCATCCGCCAGCGCCACGGTAAAGAAATAAGTCGCAAAAGAGCGTTGATATTGAAGATCGTAGGTCATGACCGCATAAAAGCGACTCGTAGTTAAGGCGCGGTAAACACAACGCAAAAAATTTTCGGCGAAACACCGATTACTTCACTTTTCCGCCCCCATCGACCCAATCTTTAAACCCGCCCGCATTGCGCACGTCTTTGAAACCCAGCGATTTGAGGGTCGCACCGGCCAGTGCCGCACGGCCACCTGCTGCGCAGTAGACAACGACAGTTTCTGCACCGTCCAATTTCTCAGTCTGCCACTCTAGCACTCCGCGCGGAATCAAAACTGCGCCTTCAACGGCCCCCGCCTGCGTTTCACCCGGTTCACGAACATCCAGAAACACAACTCCGTCTTGGCCATGAAGCGCCTTGGCATCCTCGATTGAAATATCCGGAACATCGTCCTTTGCGGCAGACACAAGATCATTTGGGGTTTTGGCCATCGGGCGCTCCGTTCATACGATTACTGTGCCACTACCCTAGCCATCTGGCGCGACACGGCTACAATAAAATCATGCGTATCATCTCGATCCTTGCCTTAGTCCCTTTGCCTGCCGCCGCGTGGGAATTTTCATCGGACCCCATTTGCACCCTGACCCATCAAACGGACATGGCAGAAATCGCGATAACCTATGATGCGCGGCTACCTGAATATGCCTTGTTTATTACGCTGCGATCAGGTCAATGGCCCGGGGTTGAAACGTTCGCGATGACCTTTGTTGGCCCGCGCGCAGGTCAGATCGGAACATCAAACCAAACACTCAGCGCGGATCAGGCGACCTTGACCGTTCGGGATCGCGGGTTTGGCAACGTTTTGGATGGGCTTGAATTCAATGCCAACGCCATAGCGACATCAGGCGATCTTTCTATTTCCATGTCGCTGCACGATGCGCCACCTGCTGTCCGTGCATTTCGGGACTGCCCCCGCGATCAGGTCCCTGTCTCTTAGGTTGCCCAATACCACGATGCGCGCCACACTGCCCCCATGACAGTTGGCTTAATTCTTGGCGCCGCGGTTTGGGCCGATGGCCCGTCCCCCACATTGCGACGCAGAACGTTGCACGGCGCCCATTTGTTTCATGGCGGGCACGTCGCGCGGCTGGTCCTCTGTGGCGGCCTTGGCCAGCACCCGCCAAGCGAGGCCATGTCTATGCACAGTTTGTTGCTTGAAAATGGCCTGCCAGACCGCGCCCTCATCCTTGAAGACAAATCCACCACCACCGGCGAAAACATCCGCAATGCAATGCAGCTGATCGACACCGATAACGTGATCATCATTACGGATTGGTATCACGCACCGCGCGCCTGTATGATCGCCCGACGTGCGGGCTTGAATGCACGCGCCTCATCGCCACGCATGAAAGGGGCCCGGTTTTGGCCCCAAACCAAGGCAGCTTTGCGCGAAATTCCAGCCTTTGGCGCCTATGCGCTTGGGATCAAACACTAAGGGCAGATCAACGTGACCAACCCAATTCGACCGACCGATGATGATGCGCGCCTTTTGGCGCACCAATTGCTGAACGATGCACGTCACGCCGCGCTTGGAACCATCGACCCAACGACACAGTCGCCAATGGTCAGCCGCGTCGCGATCGCGTGGATGGAGGGGGCCGCGTACATCCTGATCTCGGACTTGTCACTTCATACCAAGGCCCTGTACGAAAATTCCGGCTGCTCGGTGTTGGTGGGCGAACCGGGCGCAAAAGGCGACCCGCTGACACACCCACGCGTGACACTCCAATGCTCGGCACGCACCGCAGATAAGGCAGCGCTGAAGCAGGCCTGGCTTTCGGTGCACCCGAAATCCAAGCTCTACTTCGATTTCGCCGATTTTCAGATGATGCGCTTGGACGTTACAGAAGCGCATCTAAACGGGGGGTTTGGCAAAGCGTTTCACCTGACCCCCGCTGATCTGCGTTAAGCAGAAATGCCCATTAAGCAGGGTTATCCATGCGCACGGAATAGCGGATTTCACCGCGAACAGGTTCGGGCCAAATGACATCAAACCGGTCTGAATTCGACCCATTCACCGGTTCAGCATAAGGCTGCGCAAACACGGCTTGGTTGGCCCCATTTCGGATCGCGTTGACAGGCACCAAGGCATCAATCGTGCGTGCCCAGCCGCCAAAAGGCAAATACCCGCCACTGTCGATGGTCCATGTTTGATCCACCGAGGATTCAACGTGCGTGTCGATGTGCGGATTGCGGGTCGGTTGATCAATTCCGTTGAACGCATTGCCCTCAAACAGAATATTGCGCATCAAATCGTAACGGAAATCGGCATAGGTCGTATCGACACGTTCAACCCGACCAACCCTTGCAGAATTTGTGCGAAACACGTTGCCCATCACGCTTAGCCCGTTGATCGCGTGATCCTGCCCATGTGGCTTCAACACCAGCCACGAAAAGGCGGTCGTAACATCACTGACGAGAAAAATGTTTCCGGTAATCGTCAGGCCGCCAAACGAATACCCTGTGGCATCCGGTGTTGCGTCGTGTTCGTTGCTCCATTCAATGAAACTGTTGTCGACGTAGTTTCCGACAAACGTCGTCAGACAATTGGGTGACGTCAAAACGACACCGGCCAAACGCGGTCCATCATCCTGATTGTCCCCTTGGAACCAGTGATTGTTGGCGATGATATTGCCATTGCCCTGAAGCACGCAGAAATGGCGGAACCGAACGCCGCGATTGTTGCGGATTTTCGGGTCATTCGCATTTACGTTGAACGCAATTGATTGGCGGTTGCGAGATTCAATCGCCTGCTCGTCGGACACAAACATGTTGCGATCTAGGATAAGGCCCTGACAGCCCGTGCTGTGGGATGTCAGTCCGCGGTTTTTGGGCTTATCGAAACTGCAATCCCGAACCTGAAACACCAACCCATTGGGCGGCAAAATCACACCGCTGCATTCGCCCCCGCAGGCGAATTCTATGTGATCAAGGATCATATCGGACATTTTGGTAAAACCGCTGAAATCCAACAGGTACTTAAACCGCGTGAACGTAAATTCCTGTGTCCCAATCGCATCAAACAACTGCGCATTCAGCGTAACTTCGCTGTTTTCAACATCAACGTCAGCGACATAAATTTCGCGCCCAACACCATTGCCCGTCACAAGCGATCCAACGGCAATCGCGCCTATATTGGCAACATTGGTCAGCTTAATCGAACTGGACGCCGAATACGTGGCCTGCGCGACAACAACATCGCTGTCCCAATTCGGGCCATCAATCGGTTGAAATTGTCCATTTCGAATGGCGCGTCGGGTCTCGAAACTGGATTTGTTGTTCACGGCAGCCTGCATGTCGACTGGCCCGCTCAGCGAAATGCGCCGCCCGCCAAGATCAAGGCTTTCGTGGTCTGAAAAATTCAACAACGCCTGATAGGCCTTTTTGAACGCCAGTTCTTCGTTCACAAAGGCATCCACATAAGTGGGATAATCAAAGTTCTTCTGAAAAATCAGACGAAATTCATCCGGCTGCACAACCGTGCCCTGAAATCGCACTTGATTGTTAAATGTGACCGAACCGCCGAGATAATACGTCCCCTCAGACACCAAAACCTCGCGGCCGTCCGCATCGTTGTCTGCAGCGTTAAAGGCCGCAGAATCGTCCGTTACACCGTCACCCACGGCGCCGTAATCCCGCACATCCACAAGCCCCATCATGTCGCGAATAAAGACACCGGACACATCTTCGATCACAATGTCATCAACGCGCACAACCGCCCCGTTCGCACCTGTGAAATCCAACCCAATGTGTCCGTAAGACACATCCGTCCACGTCATATCAACGCCAGTGCGACGCCCTGTGCCAATGATCGCACTTACCTCAACCACATCACCGTATCCATCGATTGAAACGGTCGGCCCCACGGTCGTCACACCCGTCAATTCAGCCCCGCCAGCCTTGACCGGATACCCGGCAATCCGCACATCAGGCAGGGCACCGGATAGGCATTTCACCCGCGCTGTGACCTTCAGATAGCACCCCGGTAGAATGGTTGTTTCACCCATATAACGCAGCTTGGCGGTACTGCTGGATTTCACGAATTCAAGACACCCCGAAAAGTCCTGGTCAGCCGGAACGAAAACTCCGCCACCCGACCCCGCATACGTATCCGACCCCGGAATGCCATCGCCGCTAGACCAAACATCCAACCCATCCGCAAACTGCGGCGGCATCAGCACGATTCCGTCGGTAATTACTTTGTTCATTCTGCAAAACCCCTCAATCGGGGGCAGCTAACCCGCCCCACACATCCAGACCCACAGCGCAGGGTCACCGTGTAAAAGGGGTAGAACTCAGGGGTAAACGCGCGCTGATAGCACCGTCACGGGCGACAGCGCGCAACGCAACGGTTTAGGAAAAAACCTCGGGCGCGGGAATGACCTGTACGCCATTTATGTGCCAACCGTCCGGCGTTTCAACCATCTGATAATCAATAATAAACCGGCCACCTTCTGGACCTGTAATCATGACCTCTTGATATGTGACACTGTCCAAAACATCGCGTTCCAGAAACTGAACGTCGCTGTTATCCCAGACCATCGGGTAACCTTGTTCCACCATATTGGCAAAATTTTCAGGTGTGCGAAACATGCCTTGGATCATCGGGCTGGCATGGTCCCATGCCTGCGCAAGATCACGGTTGTTAAACGCGTTAAGCTGGCTTGAAATGACACCTTCGATTGTCGTTTCTTGCGCGGATGCTGTCGTCGCACACGCAACAAACGCAGTGAACAATGCGGTTTTCAACATCAGCAATCCCTTTCGCAGCTATGCCGCAGAACTAGACCGCATCCGCGCTACGTCAAATCACACCAATTCACCCGCCAGACCCTGTTTGATCAACGCGATTGAACCGTCCACGCCGTAAAGTGCGATGAACCCTCCAAAACGCGGCCCTTGCTTTGCCCCAAGCAAAACTTCGTACAAGCATGAAAACCAGGCGCGCAGCGGATCAAACCCGTGCACCTTGCCAACCGCAAACACGATCGACTGCAAGAATTCGTCATCAGACCAATTCACCGCTGGCAAAGGCATGTCCTTACCTTCTTGTGCATTCTTTTGCGCGATCACGGCCAAGGCCGCGTCATCAGATTGTAACGCTTCAACAAGCGCCTCAAGCGCGCCGCGTTCTTGATCATCAGGCAGGCGGAACACCTTTTGTGGCTTCACGAAATCATTGTAATACCGCACAGCAAACCCAGCCGCGGCATCCAGATCAGGATTGGCGTGTGGTGATGCATCCGGCGCATATCGCTGGATAAAGCCCCACAATTTATCCTTGTCCTCAGCAGACGACACAGATGCGAGGTTCAACAACATCGAGAACGGCACGACCATCGTCGATTGCGGCGCATCTGCCCCGTGAATGTGGAACACCGGATTGTTGACCTTTTGTTCAACCGTCTGCCCGTGAAACGCGCGCAATTGTTGATGGTATTCATCGACCGCCTTTGGGATCACATCAAAATGCATCCGCTTTGCGGTCTTGGGCTTTTGGTACATGAAATAAGACAGGCTTTCCGTGCTGGCATAGGTCAACCATTCGTCAATCGAAACGCCATTGCCGGACGTTTTGGAAATCTTGTGGCCCTGATCATCCAAAAACAGCTCATAGCTGAAATGTTCAGGCTTTTTGCCGCCCAAAATCTCGCAGATACGATCATAAATTGGCGTGTTGGTGCTGTGATCCTTGCCATACATCTCAAAATCGACACCAAGCGACGCCCAGCGTGCGCCGAAATCAGGCTTCCATTGCAATTTCACGTTTCCGCCTGTCACGGGTACCGTCCATTCGCGGCCTGTTTCATCGTCAAAAGTCACCGTGCCGTTCTTGGCGTCCACGTGCTTCATCGGAACATACATCACGCGCCCGGATTCGGGATGCATCGGCAGAAAGATTGAATAGGTCTCTCGCCGTTCTTCGCGCAGCGATTTCAACATCACGGCCATGACATCGTCATAACGTTCTGCCGCCCGCATCAAAACCGCGTCAAACGCGCCGGATTCATAGTATTCCTTGCCTGAGATAAATTCGTATTCGAACCCAAACGTATCCAGAAAACGCCGCAACATGGCGTTGTTGTGGTGCCCAAAACTTTCATATGTCTCAAACGGATCAGGCACCGCCGTCAGGGGCAGCTGCATGTATTGTTCCAACCGTTCGGGGTTGGGCACATTGCTGGGCACTTTGCGCATCCCGTCCAGATCGTCCGAAAAACAGATCAACCGGGTGGGTATATCCGAAATCACCTCAAACGCGCGGCGGATCATGGTCGTACGGCTGACCTCGCCAAAGGTTCCTATGTGTGGCAAGCCGGACGGGCCATACCCGGTTTCAAACAACACATGATCCTTGCCGGATTTTTCAATCCGTTTCAGCAACCGGCGCGCTTCTTCAAAAGGCCAGGCCTTGGACGTCATGCCCGCGTCACGCAAATTGCTCATGGTTTTTCTCTTTTCAACTGCTGTGCCCCCATGGCCAGCTTGCCGCGCGTCCTATGCCAGCACGCCGCAGGGGTCAATAAATCAAACTGTTCTCTATGTCGCACTTGCAGCATGCCAAACTGGCGCTTAGGTCTTTAATAACCGATCAGGAGCGCAAAAATGTCTGACCTACCATCCATGACCGCCCAAGACGCACTCTGCGCGATCATGATCGCCGTTTCAGCAAGCGACGAAAATATTCGTACCGCCGAGCTGGTAAAAATCACAAATATTATCAACAATTTGCCGATTTTCGCAGAATACGACGCCAACACTGTTCCCAACATTTCACGTATGGTGTTTGATCTGTTCGAACAAGAAGAGGGGCTTGATGCCCTATTCGGCCTTATCCGCGACGCCCTGCCAGAACGGCTAAACGAAACCGCCTATGCGCTGGCGTGCGATGTTGCCGCGGCCGATGGCGATATCGCACAATCCGAACTGCGGATGTTGGAAGAAATGCGATATGAATTAAACATGGATCGGTTGCATGCCGCCGCGATTGAACGCGGCGCACGCGCACGGCACATGACGCTTTAGTCTGTTGGGCCAACTGCGGGCACCGGGCCTGTTTCGGGGAACAAGCTTCCCGGTGAATTGACGGCATCCTCCGACGGCGCGCCGTCTCGATAGATCAGCCCCCAGCGTTGCAGCAACACCTGCTGAAGCCGTTTTGCGCGGCGGTTCCATTCAATCGAACCGGCGGGTATTTCATCGCCGCTGGCCTTGCCCCGTTCGCGCCGCTCTACATCCGCCGCAAAAATTGTGAACGCCAGATCAGATCCTTCGGCTGTCTTTATAAATCCGGACAATGAGCTGACGAAATTCAGGGTCCCTGTTTTGGCACGCACCACAATCGGGTAATCTTCAATCCGACGGTTTTCTGCATCCCGCATCGCGATCCGGCGCATGATCGGGCGCAAATCCCCGTCGGCGCCGACGGCCAACAGCAGCTTTGTCATGTCATCTGCGGAAATACGGTTCTTGTCGCTTAGACCAGAATGATCTTTGAAATCACCTTCGATGTTGAACGTCTCACCGATCCAACGGGTCATTTCTGCAGCAGACTCTTCGATGTTCAGGGATCGCCGCACCTTTGCCTGCGTCGCGGCCAATCCACAAATTTCTGCTGTCAGGTTCGTAGAATATAGCAGCATTTCTTGCAAAATGGTGCGCATAGTCTGGCTTTGATGTTGGGCGAGCTCTCTGCGCCCCTCTGGCAACCGATCCACCACTTCGGGCGCAGGCAGTGCCACATCGCTGGCCAATTCACGAAACACATCGCCAGCATACAGCGCGGGTTGGCGCACCGGCATCCAACGCGACCCACCGTTGCCTAACGCAGATCGGGCCACCGTCCAACTGTCTGGCGCATCCGTGGCAAACACAGGCGCACCGCGATCCACAATACGCACCCGCGCCATGCGGACCCGCGGCACGATGTTTTCCGTGCGCGCGTCCATCGTCGTTTGCCACGTGCCGCTGACCCGTTTCCATTCAAAATGCACACGGTTGTAATTCAGGTTCAGCCCACTGACCGCCGGATTGTAACCCAAATGATCCAACTGCGACGGTTCGATTTCCTCTGCATAGGGTAACGCGCCGCGCCAGCACAGGAACCGCCCTTTCACTTCGCGCACCCCGCTCGCCACGAGCGCCTCGGCCAAACTGGCAAGATGATCCGCAGAAAGCGTCGGATCGCCGCCGCCCGCCAAAATCAAATCACCATCTAAAATACCTTCACTTATTTCCCCAACAGCAAATAGGCGGGTAACAAAACGAAAAGCTCCCCCCAATGCGTCCAAGGCATAAAGTGCGGTAATGGATTTGGTTACGCTCGCTGGGGGCAACGCAACATCTGCATTTATCCGTTCTAAAACTTCGCCCGAACGCGCATCCGCTAAAACGCACCCCACCACACCATCAAGATTTGCGCTTGCAACGATTTGTTCCAGGGTCGCACGGGCACGCGGAGCGATGCGCGGGATGGGTGACGTTTGCGGCGCGCTTGATGCCGCGCCGGCGCGTGCAACCGGGCGCAACGACGAAGTCGGCGCCTGAGCCAACACCATGCCCGCCGCGCTCGACAGTAGACCTGATAAAACAACACGTCGGTTAAGGTTCACAGACATAACAAAACCCTACAAATCACGGCCATCTTGGGCAACCACACCACGCCCCCAATCGCCCGCGTTTCTGATCGCGGTTGATGACGTTTGCGACATCGGTAGGCTCACAAAGGCCCAAGCTGGCGCATCTGCCCGCCCAAGCAACGCCGCAGCCTGACCGATCAGTCGATTTTCGCGATACATCCGTGCGGCCCGTGACATTCGCGCCGATATCCGATCCCCGGGTCGCGCCAGCACGCCGACAGGCACCCTCGCCATAATCTCTTGCCAGTCCTGCCAGCGATGAAACTGCGCAAGATTATCGGCGCCCATCAACCAAACGAATTTAATCCGTGGAAAACGCGCCTGAAGCGCCGCAATCGTTTCGGCAGTGTATCGCGTTCCCAATCGGGCTTCGATGTCAGTGACGGCGACCCGTGGATGTTGCATCACCGCCCGCGCGCGCGCGACTCGCTGGTCCAACGGGGCGGGACCACGGGTTTTTAACGGATTAGCGGGGCTGACCAGCCACCAAACATGATCCAAACCGAACCGGGCCAATGCTGAACGTGTGATATGAACATGTCCGTCATGGGCCGGATCAAATGATCCCCCCAACAATCCCACGATCTGACCATCATGGGCATATGGTACGCTCTGCCACTGCATAGGCGTCCTTTACGCAGCCACACGCCCAATGGCAAACGCGATGGTTTCTTGGGCATCATTAACGCTCGGCAAACATCTGTGAGGTACCAGCGCAGTGTCATTCTCGAAAGGCATCGAATTTCATGGCGACCTTTGTGGTCATTTTTCTGGGTCTCGTCGCTGTCGTTTTGATCGTGACCCCACTGGTGTGGTCTTACGCGCGCGAAAATGCACATCTTCAGACCTGTTTAAAAGACGCCCAGCAAATTGTGGCCGAAACACTGCGCCATGCGGAATACTATCGAATGGCCTGTGAACACGCACCGGACGGATTGCTCATTCAGGACATGGCCGGACGTGTCATTTGGTCAAACCCGGCATATGAACGCATTCATGGCCTCGGTGCGGCAGACATTATTGGGCGCAACCCACTTGAATACGCGCTGCCAGCGCATGCCAAACCCACTCCCGATGAAATCGCCGCATTTCGATACGACCCGACAGATCCCGCACTGAGCGGATTGACACTGTTTGAAAACCAACACGCCGATGGAACCCTGTTTTGGAACCAGATCAGCGTTTCCTTCCGCCGTTCAGCAGACGGTCGCGAAAACGCCATTCTGGTGTGTCGGGATGTTACGGAACAGGTTCAACAATCCCAAACACTCGCCGACACCACAGAGTTACTCAAACACGAAGCCTCCCACGATTCCTTGACCGGTCTTGCCAACCGATCAGCGTTTTTGCGGTTCTTCGAAACCACCCTACAAGACAACGATCGACACCCTGTCGGTCTCCTGCACATCGACCTTGATAATTTCAAATCAATCAATGACACCCACGGGCATTCGGCTGGGGATGCGGTTTTAATTCATACGGCCAATACGATCCGCAGCAGCATTAGCCCCGCTGATATGGTCGCCCGCGTCGGGGGCGATGAATTCGTTGTAGTCTGCCCCTCCATTGGCCACCTTGAATTTCTGGATGCCGTCGCAAAATCCATTATCAACGCGCTGGCCGAACCATTTGAATGGTCAAACCTCCTGCTGCAATGCGAGGCCAGCATTGGCGCCGCCCTGTCCCAAGACACGAGTGCTGACAAGGCCGAAGACCTGCTTGTTCAGGCAGATTTCGCCCTTTACGAAGCCAAACGCGCCGGTCGCAATCGCAGCAATCTATACGACGAGGACATGCATCAGCGCCACACTGCCCAAACCGCCCGCGCAGCTGAACTTGCACATGCAATCGATACAAACGCGCTCGATTACGTCTTTCAGCCAACACTCGATGTCATGTCTGGCGAAATTGTCGGGGTTGAAACGCTGGTCCGCTGGTCAAACCCGGACGGCAGCGTCGTCGCGCCTGATGAATTCCTTCCTATTGCCGAAAACCTTGGCCTGATGAGCAGGCTTGATCTGTGTTCCATGACTGCGGCGCTCGCCAAAAAAAGGCGCCTTAACAGCGCGGGTTTTCATGACGTCGGGATTGCCTTCAACGCATCGCCCGATCTGTTGACAGACCCTGACTTTATCAATCGTTTGGTCTGGGGTGTCGAAGCCGCCAATATCGACCGAAGCCATGTCACGATCGAAGTATTGGAAACCACCGACTTTGGGGATGCTTTGCTCGCCACATCCCACGCGTCTGTGATCAAAGACCTGCGCCAGGCTGGTTTTCAGGTTCATCTTGACGATTTCGGAATTGGCTTCGCAGGTCTATCGCATCTTGCAACACTGGATGTGTCCGGCGTCAAAATTGATCGAAGCCTAATCCGCAACCTTCTGACAGACCAAACCAAGGCAAAAATTGTCCGCAAAACCATTGAGTTGTCCAACGATCTCGGCTTGACAGTGATTGCCGAGGGAGTTGAAGACCTCGAAATCGCCCAAGCGCTTGAGTCGATGGGATGTGCGATCATTCAGGGCTATTGGCTGTCCAAACCTCTCCAAGCCAAAGATCTCCACGACTGGCTTGCGGCGCGCCGTCATCGCCGTGGACAGCTCTGGGCCTGACAGCCCCCATTGCACAGCCCTCGCCCCGCGCGTATTCACCTGTAAAACACGTGTCTTTCAGGGGATCAATCGCATGGCTGCTTACCAATATGTCTACTTCATGGATGGCGTTTCCAAAACCTACCCCGGCGGTAAAAAGGTATTTGAAAACATCCGTTTGAATTTTTTGCCCGGCGTTAAAATCGGCGTCGTGGGCGTAAACGGCACGGGTAAATCCACCCTGATGCGGATTATGGCCGGACAGGACAAAGAATTCCAAGGCGAAGCATGGGCGGCCGAAGGCGCAACCGTTGGCTACCTGCCACAAGAACCCGAACTCGATCCTGCGCTGACTGTTCGTGAAAACGTTATGCTGGGCGTGAAGGCGAAAAAGGATATTCTGGATCGCTACAATGAACTCGCTATGAATTATTCCGACGAAACGGCGGACGAAATGGCGAAGCTGCAAGATGAAATAGACGCCCAGAACCTGTGGGATCTCGATGCACAAATTGATGTCTCAATGGAGGCGTTGCGCTGCCCTCCCGATGAGGCCGACGTCACGACGCTTTCGGGTGGTGAAAAACGTCGTGTGGCATTGTGCCAATTGCTGCTGGACGCCCCTGATATGTTGCTGTTGGACGAACCGACAAACCACTTGGACGCGGAAACAATCGCATGGCTGCAACAGCACCTCATTGATTACAAAGGAACAATTCTGATCGTCACGCACGATCGCTATTTCCTGGATGCAATTACCGGATGGATTTTGGAACTGGATCGCGGTTCGGGCATTCCGCACGAAGGGAACTATTCAAGCTGGCTAGAAGCCAAGGCAAAGCGTCTCGAAAAAGAGGCCAAAGAAGACAAATCCAAGCAGAAAACGCTGGAACGTGAACTCGAATGGATGCGCCAAGGCGCCAAAGCACGGCAGGCTAAATCCAAGGCCCGCATCAGCGCCTATAACGACCTTGCCAACCAATCCGAACGCGAAAAAATGGGCCGCGCGCAGATCATCATTCCCAATGGGCAGCGCCTTGGGTCTCAGGTGATCGAGGTTGAGGGACTAACAAAAGCCATGGGCGACAAATTGTTAGTCGAAGGGTTATCATTTGATCTACCACCCGGTGGCATTGTCGGTGTGATCGGGCCAAACGGCGCCGGTAAATCGACGCTGTTTTCGATGCTCACGGGCCAGTTGGAACCTGATTCCGGGTCAGTCACCTACGGCGACACCGTACAGCTCAGCTACGTGGATCAATCCCGCGACGCGCTCGATGCGGATGTGACCGTTTGGGAAGAAATCACCGGCGGTGCCGAAGTCATCAAGCTGGGCGATGCGGAAATGAATTCCCGCGCATATTGTTCCGCATTCAATTTCAAAGGCGGGGATCAGCAGAAAAAAGTCGGCGTTTTGTCGGGCGGTGAACGTAACCGCGTCCACATGGCCAAGCTTTTGAAATCAGGCGGAAACGTCCTGCTGCTTGACGAACCGACAAACGATCTGGATGTCGAAACTCTCCGCGC
>CAYOSK010000072.1:0-13266 GCA_964406585.1 uncultured Octadecabacter sp.
TCTGGCGCAACAACGGGGGCTGGCGCGGGCGCTGCTTCTGCAACTGCTGCTGGCGCTTCGTCCCGGATTTCTGCCGCGATCTGTTGTGTCAACGGTGCGGCCATTGGGCGGCGTGGAACCGGCATGTCGGATGATTTCGCGACAGCGTCGATGCCTGTTGCAACGACAGACACACGCATTTTGCCTTCCATGCCAGTGTCCAAGGTGGAACCAACGATGATGTTTGCATCTGGATCAACTTTTTCGCGGATCTTGTTGGCTGCTTCATCGAGTTCAAACAACGTCAGGTCGTAGCCGCCCGTGATGTTGATCAGCACGCCACGCGCACCTTCCAGCGAAATTTCATCAAGCAATGGGTTCGCGATGGCCTTTTCAGCGGCTTGAACAGCGCGATCCTGACCTTCGGCTTCGCCCGTGCCCATCATTGCCTTACCCATTTCGTCCATCACGGCGCGAACATCAGCAAAATCAAGATTGATAAGGCCAGGGCGAACCATCAGATCAGTCACACCCTTAACGCCTTGATACAACACATCATCTGCGAGCGAAAACGCTTCGGTGAAGGTTGTGTTTTCATTGGCAAGACGGAACAGGTTCTGGTTTGGAATGATGATCAGCGTGTCGACAACTTTTTGCAGCGCTTCGATCCCATCGTCGGCCTGCGTCATGCGCTTGCCGCCTTCGAACTGGAACGGCTTTGTCACGACACCAACTGTCAGAACGCCAAGTTCACGTGCCGCTTGCGCGATGATCGGCGCTGCACCGGTCCCCGTGCCCCCGCCCATACCAGCAGTGATGAAACACATGTGCGCACCGGCAAGGTGATCGACGATTTGTTCGATGCTTTCTTCGGCAGCTGCCGCGCCAACGGTTGCCCGTGCGCCTGCGCCCAATCCTTCGGTGACTTTGACGCCCATCTGGATTTTCGCATCAGATCGAGACTGTTGCAGCGCCTGTGCATCCGTATTGGCCACAACGAATTCTACACCCTCAAGCTGCTGCTCGATCATGTTGTTCACGGCGTTGCCGCCTGCGCCGCCGACACCAAAAACGGTGATCCGGGGCTTCAGTTCTTCCTGCCCGGGCATGGAAAGATTCAAGGTCATGTTGCTGTCCGCCTGTCTTTGTTTGGCCCGTCCCACCGAGCATTCTTGTCAGAGTCTTTACTGGACCTTAACGGCCTCTTCCCCATGGGTCACGCTAAAATTGGGGAAAAACCGCAAAATGTGGTCCTTCTAGCGTCGTTTTCCGCCGTATCTGGGGGGCTCGGCGAAATATTGCGTATCTGCGGGCCTATGCCCACCGTATTACCAGTTCTCGCGGAACCAACGCACGGCCCGTTTGAACGACCGTGCGGGGTATTTTTCTGCAGGAATATCGAAATCCCACCATTCGTCTTGGGGATGGGCCGCAAACAGCGACAAGCCAACGGCAGCAGAAAATGCAGAACCTGTCGCGGCCTGCGGCAATCCCTGTACCCGCAACGGGCGACCAAGGCGTACCTGCTGGCCAAGGATTTTACTGGCCAATCCATCAAGGCCCGGAATTTGGCTTCCGCCGCCGGTCAAGACGATCTGCTGGCTTGGCAGATGTTCGAAACCTGCTGCATCCAAACGCAGCCGTACTTCTTCGAGAATTTCTTCGACGCGGGGCCGCATAATGCCAATGAGTTCGGCACGGCTGACGGTGCGCCGATCGCGTTCCCAATCGCCAGTATCGCTGCCAACTTCGATCATTTCACGATCATCCATGCCCGTGGCCAACACTCCGCCGTAAAACGTTTTGATCCGTTCGGCCATCGCGGGCGCAACCTGTAGCCCCATCGAAATATCCGACGTCACGTGATCCCCGCCGATGCGAACACAGTCCGAATAAATCATGTGTTTGCGCATAAAAATCGAAATACCAGTCGATCCGCCGCCCATGTCAATGCAAGCGGCGCCCAGTTCTTGTTCATCTTCTACAAGGGATGAAATTCCGGCGGCATAGGCACTTGACGCGATGCCCGCCAATTCAAGATCACAACGTTTTATGCAATACAGCAAATTTTCAATGACGCTTGCCTCGACCGTCATCAAATGCATATCGGTCGCCAGTGTGGTCCCGATCTGACCACGCGGATCGGCCAATCCGCTGCGGTGATCCAGTGCAAAGTTGATCGGCTGGGCGTGCAAAACTTCGCGGCCTTCTCCGATGTCGGGCACATCGCATTCGGCCAAAACGCGCCCGATATCACCTTCTGTGACAACCTGCCCTTGGACATCAACTTGACCGTCAAGCCCGTAAGACCGCGGGCGCCCACCCGACATGCAGGCGATCACGTGATCGACACGCACATTTGCCATCTTCTGTGCCGCTTGAACAGCTGTGCGAATGGCGCGTTCTGTTTCGGCCATCGCATCTACTTCACCAAAACGCACCCCACGGGACCGCGTTGTGGCCGCACCGATCACTCGAAACGAGCTTTGGCCGGCCATCGATCCGACCCCATCCGTATCACTGAATTGTTCCGGCCCATCAAAACGCAGCACAAGGCAGGCAATTTTTGATGACCCAACATCCAAAATGGCCACCACTCCGCGCTGCATCGCCGCTTGGCGCATGTTGCGCATGGCGCGTTGGGATTGGTACAGATCTTTCATGGGTTACACACCTATTGTTGGTCTTGTTGGGCGGACGTCTGACGCAAATTCGTCACCGCGGCCTCGTTCATTCTGATGGTCGGGCGGGACGCATGGCGCATATCCACGACGGCCACGTCGCGTTCAAGCAAATCCTGGGCTTCATTCAGCGCCACGACCCGTTCGAACGCCGGCACGGGATCAGTTGTTGGCAACAAAATACGCTGACCGTTGTCTAGGATGACGTCCCAACGTCTCTCGCCCATACGCACGACGCCCCGCATACGCGGTGCAAGTGGTCCCGCAACTGCATAAATTTCCAACCCTTCGCCCAATGCCGCGCGCGCACCGTCCCCCGTGATCAAAGGCAAATCGGGCCGATCTGCCCGCGCAATGATGGTCTGGATCAGCACGGCATCCCGATCGATCAACTTCAATCCGTCCGGCGCGCGAAAGACCGCAACAGGCACACGCTGCGTGACGTTTACCTGCAAAATTCCGCCGGGACGCACCCGCAATGTGGCATCGCCAACAGCGGGCAGCGCCGCAACTGTTTGGCGCATGTCCTCAAGCGGTAAATCGAAGCTGGACACGGGAAACTCAACAGGCAAAACAGTCCGTATATCAGCGCTGAGCGTTTCATCCGCCCCATCCACTGCCATGACTTTGACCATGAATTCGTCGCGCTGCTGTATCTGCGTTTTCATATCCGCATAGGCGTCCGTGACCATCTGGCGGTTCGCCTCACGCGCGCCCCACCCGGCGATCAATCCGCCAATGACCAGTACAGGCACCCCAACGCGCAGCAAACGACGGAACCCCGGCGTGAGCATGAGCCGTTGATACCGGTACCCCCATTTTGACGGTGCGGGATCACGGCGCGGCTGTTCGGGGCGTTCGGCCTTTAGCGATCGCATGATGCGTCCTCCACCATCCACGTCATCAACGCGGGAAAATCAATGCCGCAATGCGCGGCCTGTTCGGGCGCAAGCGACGTTGGCGTCATGCCCGGCTGCGTGTTTGTTTCAAGTAGGATCAAACCATCCACACCTCGGGTGTCATCCCACCGAAAATCTGTGCGGCTCATTCCACGGCACCCCAAGGCGTCATGGGCCCTTACGGCAAAATCTAGACAAGCCTGAAAAACGTCGCTCGGAATGTCGGCTGGCAAAGTGTGCCGTGACCCGCCAGTTTCATACTTAGCGGAATAATCATACCAACCGTCCACGATAATATCCGTCACCGTCAGAGGACGATCCCCCATCACAGCCGTAGTCAATTCCCGCCCCGGCGCATAGGTCTCAACCATCAACACATCTGGCAAATCAGCGTTTACGCGTGGCGGGTTGTCCCCCTCCATCACAAGATAAACCCCAACGCTGGACCCTTCGTTGAACGGCTTGACGACATAGGGCGGCGCCATCACGTGGCCCGCCGCAATCTGCGCCTTGGTCGCCAGCACGCTGTCCACAAAGGGTAATCCGTGCGCGCGGTACACATCCTTGGTCTTTTGTTTGTCCATCGCCAAAGCAGACGACAAAACACCTGAATGGGTGTAGGGCAGGCGCATCCATTCCAACAGCCCCTGCACGACACCATCTTCGCACCAACGCCCGTGCAAGCCGTTGAACACAACATCTGGCTTTAGTTCGGCCAGACGCCGCGCAAGATCAGCGCCCGCATCCAGTTCAACCACATCAAAACCCGCGATCCGCAACGCGTTCGCACATTCCTTGCCAGAGCTAAGGGATACCTCGCGCTCCGCAGATGGCCCGCCCATCAGGACGGCGATTAACTTGGGTGTCCTGCTCGACACTCTGTCCTCTTTCGCAACCCTTGGATGGATCGTCATTTAAAGGTTTTTACCGACTTTTCTTCGCGCCCCTGCCTGTGGAGCTGTGATCGCTTGGGCCGATCAATCCATCGGGGCCGGTTCGCCGACCCTCATGATTTCCCATTGTAGCGTTAGACCGCTGGTTTCGTAAACCTTTTTCCGCACATCTTCGCCCAAGCCCTCCAAATCCGCTGCGCTCGCGCCGCCAGCATTCGTCAAGAAATTGGAATGCATGGTGTTCATAACCGCGCCGCCCCGCTTGGCGCCGCGCATACCGGCATCATCAATCACCTTCCATGCCTTTAGATCATGGATGTCATCCGCCTGCCCCGTGCTGGAAAATCCAGCTGGATTGCGGAATGTACTGCCTGCTGTGCGATCTTTTGTGGGCTGGGTCTCATCGCGCTTTTTCAGCTGATCGGCCATGCGCTGCTCTAGGACATCCGCCGCCTCGCGCGGGGCCTTTAGGCGTGCAGACACCAAAACAGCACCTTCGGGCAACAAAGACGACCGATAGGCCAAGTTCAACGCACCAGCCTCAAGCGTTACGACGTCCCCATTGCGCAACACCACGCGCACATCCACCAGCACATCCGCCATGTAATCGCCGTAACACCCTGCATTCATACGAACTGCCCCGCCGATTGATCCCGGAATTGTGCGCAAGAACGTCAGATTCAACCCCTCGGCAGCGGCCTTTCTGGCCACATGCGCATCCAACGCCGCAGCCCCAGCTGTCACCATATCCCCCGCAAAGCTAATCCCGTTAAACCCACGCCCCAACCGGATCACGACGCCGCGCACACCGCCATCCCGGACGATCAGATTGGATCCAACGCCCATCGCAAAAACGGGGATGTCAGCGGGAATCGCTGCCAGAAACGCGCTCAAATCGTCTTCATCGGCAGGCTGAAACAACACATCGGCTGGTCCGCCAACACGCATCCAAGTCAAAGATGCCAGATCGCGTTGCGCCGTCACCGTGCCCCGAACATCCGGAAGATCATCAATTGAAATCACGTGTTGTCCTCACCTATTATGCCAACCGCAGATAATTCAACGGCCCGGAAACGATCGCATAGATCACGACCAAAGACAGGGCAACCCACGCCCATTTGATCACCCCACGTCGCGGTTTCGCCGCCAAACTTGCCAGCCAAGCCAGCGCTGATGTGATGAAATAAAAAATGATCACCATAGGAGACGCCGCATCAAACCCGATCGCAAGATAACAGGTGTAGGCGCCCGACATCGCAAAAAGAACAGTCAAAGCCAAACCAATCATGCGCCCTTCCTCATGACGCGCTCCGCTCCATTCCGGCCCCGCCCCATTACACGCCCCACCCCATTACACGCCCCGCCCCAAAATACGGCGCGCCCAGCGGCCCAGATAGATCACTGGCCATCGCAATACGCTCATGCCTGCCGCCAAGAACAACAGTCCGACCCAGATTCCATTTGCATAGGCAATATAACCAAGCAGCGGCAACCCGATGCCAATCAAGACGTAGGCGCGCGCCCAATGATTGTCTTTACTCGGCACCATCGCCGCAACATTGGCCGCAATCAACCAAAGGCATCCTAAACCAATTGCAATCATTTCGGGATCTCCGGCCGCTGACCCCGGGCCCGCGCATAAAAATACCTTAACGGATTGCGAAACATCGACGCGAATGCAACGCAGGCTGCAACGCTCCACGCCCAACCAAAATCAACGCCAAGCCAAATGATCAGAACCGGTGCCAACACCAGCAACGTAACGCCGGGCACAAACTGCCTGCGCATCGGCAACAACGCCGTGACCGTCGCCGCAAACACCCACAGGGAAGATATCACGACTGACCAGTCCGTCACGCAAACACCGTCTTTGCTTTCTTCAAACTCCGGGGAGTCCGAAGGACGGGGCAGCGCCCCTCTTTTGCAACGCCGCGCAGCGGCGCCTGTCGGATTTGCACCGCAAATTCGAACCACATTACAAAAATCCACCTAACACCACACGGCGCACGGGCCGCGCCACCATCAATCCGCCACCCATCGCGCCAAGGGCAAGGGTCGCTTCGCCGGGATTGTGCTGCATATGTACCAACATCATGCCAACAAAGGCGATTGAAAACGCCCATAGCAGACGGCGCAGCCATTTGATCATCGGCATCACAGACACGATCACGATCGCACCCAAGATCAGCCATTCATAGGTCACGCGCGCAACAACTTGGGCAATGCGTTCGCCCAGCCCGAAATCGATCCGGCCCCCAAACAGACAACCATATCGCCGGGCTTGGCCTGTTCGCGCACAAGACGCACAAGATCAGCCTCATCGCTGATGGCACGCGCATGACGGTGGCCGGCGCGGATCATGCCCGCGACCAGATCATCGCGCGTTGCACCATCAATCACGTCTTCACCCGCCGCGAAGACTTCGGTAATCGCAGCAACATCTGCATCATTAAAACAGGAACAAAAATCATCGAAATGGTGGTGCAGTCGCGTGTAGCGGTGTGGCTGATGAACAGCGATGATACGCCCGTCACAAGATTGACGCGCCGCTTTTAGAACCGCTGCAATTTCGGTTGGGTGGTGACCATAATCATCAATGATTGTCACCCCATCCACGTCCCCAACGCGGGTAAACCGGCGCCCGACCCCCTTGAACGCAGCCAGTGCCGCGCGGATTTCATCGCGTTTCATTCCCAAATGGCGCGCCACAGCCACCGCGGACAGGGCGTTTGAGACGTTATGATCGCCTGGCATGGGCAATTCGCAGCCTTCAATCACGATCCCTTCGGCCTGAAGCGCGACATCAAAATGCGCAACGCCCTTCTTGTAGGTCAAATTCACTGCCCGCACATCCGCCTGCGCGTTGAACCCATATGTCACGACGCGGCGGTCGGTGATCTTACCGACCAAGGCCTGCACATCGCTGTCATCGGTGCAACACACCGCGACGCCATAAAACGGGATATTGGACACGAAATCATAAAAACCCCGGTGCAGGTTTTCTTCGGTGCCCCAGTGTTCCATGTGTTCGGGATCAATGTTGGTGACAATCGCAATCGTGGCCGGAAGACGGTTGAATGTACCATCGGATTCATCTGCCTCGACAACCATCCATTCGCCGTCCCCAACCCGCGCATTGGACCCATAGGCGTGAATGATCCCACCATTGACGACAGTGGGGTTGAAATTACCCTCTTCAAGCAACGCGGACACCATTGTGGTTGTTGTTGTTTTGCCGTGGGTTCCCGCAACCGCAATGTTTGATTTCAGACGCATCAGCTCTGCCAGCATCTCAGCGCGGCGCACAATGGGCAACCCACGTGCGCGGGCTTCGTCCAGTTCGGGATTGCCCGGCTTGATCGCGCTTGAAATCACGACAACTTCTGCCGCTTCGATGTTACCCGCCTTTTGACCGAGGAAAATGAACGCACCAAGGTCTTTCAGTCGTTTGGTGATCGGTGTTTCTTTCAGATCAGACCCTTGAACCACGTAACCATGGGACAACAACACTTCTGCAATGCCCGACATTCCGATGCCACCGATGCCAACAAAATGGATTGGGCCCACATCAAGCGGAAGTTTCGTTGCTGCATTCATAACAGGGCTACCGTCCATTTTTCTTGTCCTTTGTTCTTAGCGCGCATCTGCCAATTCCAGCGCCAATTCAACCAATGCCTGTGTTGCGTCCGGTTTTGCGCAGGCCAGCGCCGATGATGCCATCGTTGTGGCCTCATTCGGGTCGCGCAAAACGGCCTCAACCTGCTGGGACAGGCTGTCTACATGCAGATCTGTTTCCGCCACCATGATCGCCGCTCCTGCATCGACCAATTGCCGCGCATTGGCCGTTTGATGGTCGCCTGCCGCCGCCGCATAGGGAACAAGAACAGAGGGGCGGCCAATCACACTCAGATCAGCGATGGTGCTTGCACCGGAACGGGTGATCACCAATTGCGCTTCGCTCATGCGGGTTGGGACATCGTTGAAGAACGGCTGTACATCCGCCGGAATGCCTTCGTCGGCATAGTACTGTGCAACGCGCGGTAGGTCTTCTTGGCGGGCTTGATGGCTGACGCGGATGTTGCGCCGAATGTCGCTCGGGAGCGCCGAAATCGCCGGTGGCACCACATCGCTTAGAATGCGCGCACCTTGGCTGCCCCCCATCACAAGAATGGACATGGGATAGTCACCGGGCGCAATATAACCTGCCCCCGCCCGTTCAAGAATGGTGCCGCGCACGGGATTGCCAACAGGTTTGCCATCCACACCGTTTGGCAATTCGGTGGGCCACGTCCCACATGCCACCGCATCGACCCGTTTGGCGAAAATCTTGTTCACGCGCCCCAGAACACCGTTTTGTTCGTGGATCATGCGCGGCTTGCGCAACACCCATGCCGCCGACATCGCCGGAATGGTGGGATACCCGCCAAAGCCTACGACGACCTGTGGTTTATCACGCATCATTTTGTAAATGGCCGAAACGACGCCGCCCGCGATTTTGAATGGCACCGCCAATTTGCTTGCAATGCCACCGCGCGCAAACGTCGCTGACCCGACCTGTTCGATTTCAACGGCATGTGGAAAGCTGCCCGTATACCGCGCGCCGCGCGCATCCGTTGACAGCTTCACCCGCCACCCGCGCGCCAACATGGCCTCGGCCAAGGCTTGTGCAGGGAACATGTGCCCCCCAGTGCCGCCTGCCGCAATGATCAATAATGGTTGAGACATTAGCGACCCCGCCGCAATAAGATATCACCGATTTGGCCCTGTGGCCGCGTGCGCGTGAACGCCAACAACATGCCCACGGCAATGCCGGATGCGATCACAGAACTGCCGCCGTAGCTGACAAATGGTAATGTCATTCCCTTGGCTGGCAGCAACCGCACGGCGACGCCCATGTTGATCATCGCTTGCACTCCGACAATGCAGGCCAACCCGCACCCCGCAAGGCGAATGAACGGATCACGTTCTTTCATCAACCGCACCAAGGATCGCACAACAATCGTTGCATACAGCGCAATGATCGCCAGAACGCAGATCAGACCGTATTCTTCCGCCGCAACAGCAATGATGAAATCTGTATGCGCATCCGGCAGTGACCATTTCACTTGCCCCTCGCCGACACCAACCCCGAAAAATCCACCTTCGCGGATTGCATTCGTGGCATAACCCAACTGGGTCGTGGGATCGACATTGGGGTTCAAATACCCGTCAATACGGCGCGCAAAGTGTTCGGAATTTGAATAGGCAACCGTGCCGCCAAACACAACAACGCCCGCCAATGCGACCAGAATGATCATCGGCGCACCGGCGACAAAATACATCACCCCCCAACCAAACAGGATCAGCGCGGCCTGTCCAAAATCGGGCTGCATCGCCAACATCAACACGATCACAACCGTCAAAACCAGTGAATAGGTTTTGCCCGGCGGCCCGCCAATTTCGCTCGCCGCGGCCATAAACCATGCCGCAACAACAATAAAACCAGGCTTTAGGAACTCGGACGGCTGCACAGATGCAAAGCCAAGCGAATACCACCGCGTTGCGCCCTTGCCAAAATCCGTGCCCAAAAACGGCAATCCGGCCAACGCGATGAACGCGGCAATAAACCCAAGCACCGCCAATCGACGCACCAACGTGGGCGACATCATCGATGTCACAAACAACACGACGATGGCCAAACTGCCAAAAAACGCCTGTCGTTGAACATAGTGGAACGGCTCGAACCCGTTTTTGGCCGCCAATGGGGGCGACGCCGCAAGCCCCAACAACAGTCCAATGCCAAACAGCGCAAGAATGCACGACAACGTCCATTTATCCACTGTGCGCCACCAACGTGGAAGAACCGGATCACCCGATTGTGCGGGGATCGCTCCATAGACCATTTCCGTCATGGGATACTGCCTTACTGCCTCATGCCTGCCCGTTTTCCGGGTCTGACTTGTATCTTAAAGAAAAACATGTGCTTTATCTAGAAAAAACCGCGCAGGCCGTCATCTTGACCAATCCACCACCCCCGAGGAAGGTCATCCGCCCCTCTTGCGCTTGTCGCCAATTCACGTCACCAGCAGGTTTATGCATGTCAAAACCCTAATTCTCGGCGCGGGGGCCGCCGGATTGCACTGTGCTGCGTTCAGCGGCCCTGACACGCTGGTGGTAGATCACGCCAAAGCCGCAGGCGAAAAGATCCGCATTTCGGGTGGCGGGCGCTGTAACTTCACCAACCTTGGCACAAGCCCCGCCAATTTTATCAGCGCAAACCCCCATTTCGCGAAATCGGCGCTGGCACGATATACGCAATGGGACTTCATTGATCTGGTGGATCGATACGGGATTGCGTGGCACGAAAAAACGCTCGGGCAATTGTTTTGCGATGACACCGCCAAAGACATCATTGCAATGCTTCTTGCTGAATTGGCCCCCACTGCTGATGTGTGGCTGAAAACCACCATTCTGAGCATTCGCCACGACGGTGAGTGTTTTCAAATGGCGTTTAAACGTGACGGGAATGTGGGATCAGTTACAGCGGATGCCGTGGTGGTGGCCACGGGCGGCAAATCCATTCCCAAAATGGGCGCGACCGGACTGGCATATGACATCGCGCGGCAATTTGGGTTGAAGGTAACAGACACGCGCGCAGCGCTTGTCCCGTTCACATTTTCTGACGACAAGTTCAAACCGCTCGCGGGGGTCGCCGCCCCAACCCGCATTACCACCGTTGATGGAACATCCTTTGACGAAGCAACACTGTTCACCCACCGCGGTTTGTCAGGCCCCGCAATCTTGCAAGCGTCCAGCTATTGGCACGAAGGCGAAGATATTTCTATCGCCTTGGCCCCAGACCTTGACCTCGGCACTGCTTTACGCGGCCGCCGCGCCACGGAGGGGCGCAAAGCGTTTACAACAATACTGGCGTCCCACCTGCCGGCACGTTTGGTCGATTACATTGCGGCGGATGTGGACCTGTCTGGAAACACCGCTGATTGGTCTGACAAACGCATTGACGCACTGTGCGCGTACCTGTGTGATTGGCGGCTGCGCCCGTCCGGCACCGAAGGCTACCGCACCGCTGAGGTCACGCTGGGCGGCGTGGATACCAATGGATTATCATCCAAGACGATGGAATCAAAAACACTGCCGGGCCTTTATTTCATTGGTGAATCCGTCGACGTGACCGGCTGGTTGGGGGGCTATAATTTTCAGTGGGCTTGGTCATCCGCCTATGCGGCCGGAACTGCGATTTCAGCGCGTTAGGCAAGTGTTGCACGCATCGTTGATCAAAGGGCCGCAACTTGCGCGGCGAAATCCTCACCGCGTTTCTCAAAACTATCATATTGATCAAAGGACGCGGCGGCAGGGGCCAGCAAAACAGTGTCGCCAGCACCCGCATCCGCAGCCGCCTTTGCAACGGCGGTGGCCATATCGCCGCAGATTTCCACCTCAAGCCCCTTTAGTTTCATCGCAAAGACCCCTGCCTCGCGACCGATCACATAGGCCTTAACGACGTTGGACGCTGGCAAAAGCGCATCAAGCCCGCCGTCCTTTTCCAGACCGCCACAAATCCAGCGGATCTTGTCAAACGCCGCGAGCGCCTTCGCCGCGCTGTCCACGTTGGTGGCTTTGCTGTCGTTGACGAAACGGACCCCGTCTTTTTCGGCAATCAACTGGCTTCGATGTGGCAATCCCTTGAAGTTGCGTAACGCCTGTTCGATCACGCGCGGCCCGATCCCAATGCTGCGGCAGGCCGCAAAAGCAGCGCAGGCGTTCTGATGATTGTGCGCACCGGGCAATCCGGGCACATCGCGCAAATCTATTGACGCAACCTGCCGTCCCTTGCGCGTTTCAGACAAGAACCCTTTGCGCGCAAAAACGTTCCAACCATTGCCCGCCAGTTTGGTGCCCGATGACACGCGGATCACGCGATCATCATTGGGGCCTTCGGACAGTTGGTTTGCGATGTAGCGTCCCTCCCCTTCATCAACACCGATCACTGCGCGGTCGGGTCCACCCTCGGCAAACAGGCGGCGTTTGGCGGCGAAATACCCGCCGTGGCCTGCGTGGCGGTCCAGATGATCGGGGGTCAGATTGGTAAAAACGGCCACATCCGGCGTCAGTGCGCGGGCCAAATCTGTCTGATAACTGCTTAATTCTAATACAATAACTTCGCCATCATGGGCTTCGTCGATGTCCAGAACACCCCGCCCGATGTTACCGGCGAGCTGGGTGGGGCGGCCTGCTTCTTCCAAGATGTGATGGATCAGCGCGGATGTTGTGGATTTGCCGTTGGATCCCGTCACGGCGATGACCTTGGGCATGGTTTCGAAATTGTCCCAGCCTCGGGTCGCAAAGCTGCGAAAAAACAGGCCGATGTCATTGTCCACGGGGCAGCCCTGTTCATAGGCGCGCGCGATTGCGGGGTGGGGTTCGGGGTAAAGGTGCGGGATGCCGGGGCTGGTGATCAACGCGTCTATGCCATTGAAGGCATTGGGTTTTGTCAAATCGCGCAGGTCCGCGCCCGCATCATTTGCCCGCTCTGCCGCTGTTGGGCTGTCGTCCCACACGACCACATCCGCGCCCCCCGCCTGCAAGGCTGTGACGGTGGCAAGGCCGGATCGCCCGAGGCCCAAAACGGCGATTGTTTTGCCTGTTACGCCCTGCACTGGAATCATATTTTCGCCCCCTGATCTTCGCGCGCCAGACTGGCCCCTCGCGCCGCCACCCGCAAGGGCCGTTAACGCGGATTTGCCCGTATGGTTTGCATATGGGTCTGGTATGGGTCTGGTATGGCTTGGCGGTGGCTGACGGTGATGGGTTAAT
>CAYOSK010000073.1:0-13183 GCA_964406585.1 uncultured Octadecabacter sp.
CATCAACGGGTTTCGAATAGCTCCAATAGACAATCTGGTCAGACTCAAAATCAGGCGATACAGCAACGTCCAACAACCCGCCTTGGCCAATCGCGGCAACATCACCAAGGCCTTGAACGTGGCCTATCAACTGACCATCGTCAGCCAAACGCTTCATGACGCCGCCACGTTCACTTACCAAGAAACCCCCATCCGGGAGCGCGGCGATGCCCCATGGAAAACTCAAACCCCGTGCAAACACTCCGACCTCAATGTTTGTCACGGGCAAGGATATCGCACGTGTTTGGCCGATAAACGCAGGACTAAAATCTGCGTTGGCAGGTCCTTGATCCACCTGCGCCCAAGCAAAACACGGCAATATACACAGCAAATATCTTAACATCGCTCGTCTCCTACAATCGTGCGACCGCCCAGCGCGCTGCATCCGCAACATCTAGCGCGGGGTCATCCACCAACATCTGCGCCGCTTCTCGCAATCCCGGATCACCAGAGTTACCAATTGCATATAATACATTGCGCACGAACCGGTCGCGCCCGATCCTTTTGATCGGACTTCCAGAAAACATGGAGCGAAACGCCGAATCATCCAGCGCCGCAAGTTCACGAAGAGGTGGGGCCTTCAAATCGTCCCGCGCTGCATAGCGCACGTCGCGGGCCTGTATCGCAAACTTGTTCCATGGGCACACTGCCAGACAATCATCGCAGCCGTAGATCCGATTGCCCATTTTAGCACGTAATTCTTCAGGTACCGGCCCCTTATGCTCAATGGTCAGGTATGAAATACATTTGCGCGCATCCAATTGAAACGGCGCAACAAAAGCATCCGTTGGGCAAACATCGAGGCACGCGGTACATGACCCGCAGTTTTCAATACCAGCGACGTCTGGTTCCAAATCGGCCGTTGTAAAAATCGCGCCTAGAAAGAACCAGTTTCCCAAATCGCGGCTTAACAAATTGGTGTGCTTGCCCTGCCACCCCAATCCTGCGGCAGCAGCCAACGGTTTTTCCATAACCGGAGCTGTATCCACAAAAACCTTGATCTCATCAGCACCTTGATCGATCAGCCATCGCCCTACCCGTTTCAGCCGCTTCTTCACCAAATCATGGTAGTCACGATTTTGCGCATAAACAGAAATTGCCGCGAGATCGGATTGCTCCAAAATTTCCATCGGATCATGCTCTGGCGTATACGGTTCAGCCAACATTATAATGGATCGCGCCTCTGGCCAAAGTGCAGCCGGATCTCCACGCCAACCCACACGTTGCGCCATCCAATCCATTTGGCCATGAAACCCTCGGTCAATAAACGCGGACAAACGCGCACCTAAATCCGGCACTGCATCCGGTTTGCAAACCCCAAAACCTGAAAACCCTTCTTCAAAGGCCTTCGTGCGCAAACGTTGCTTCAAGGTTTCGCTCAAACGGCTTTCCTCGTCTTTGCTTCATTCAAACTCTGGGGGGTCTGGGGGGCTAGCCCCCCAGACGGTCGGATTGGCGCAGCCAATTCGAAAACCTAAAAATCCAAATCAGCATAATGCGCTGGTTGTGGGAATCCAGAAATCTGATCAACCAAAATAGACCGGAACGCCGGCCTTGATTTAATTTTCGCGTACCAATCCTTAACAATTTCTGACCGGTTCCAATCAACATCAGAGACATAGTCCAAACACGACAAATGTGCCGCCGCTGCGAAATCTGCCAGCGTCATATCGTTGCCAGCCAACCATCGCCGCTGATCCAACAGCCAATGCATATAATCCAGATGATATTTTATGGCCTTAGCGCCTGCCTTCACATTCGCAGAATCAGGATACCCCGTCCCCATAACCTTGCGAAACACACGCTCTCCCATAAGCTTAGTCGTGACCTCTTCGTTGAACTTGTCATCAAACCAAGCGATCAGGCGGCGCACTTCATAGCGGCTATCCGCGCCTTGCGGCAACAGCATGGGCGTTGGGTGCGTTTCTTCTAGGTATTCACAAATCGCGGCACTGTCAGACATGGTACGATTGCCCATTTTTAAAACCGGCACCTTACCAGCAGGATTTCGACGCAAAAAATCGGCGTCCTTTTCCCAGAACCGCTCTTCTACCAGTTCAACTTCAATCCGTTTTTCGGCAAGCGACAAGCGGACCTTTCGTGAAAACGGCGATAGGGGGTAGTGGTAAAGACGGTTCATTTAAGGCCTCGAACAACAGGTTATCCTTCAATGCCTCATGGCGGGCCGCGATACAATCCCGCCGCGCTATTGGAAACACTCTGCGCGGCCATCGGCTGCAATTGTTGCCGCACCGTCAAGAATACTCGCAGCCCGGTTTCGCACAGCATTTGAAGGTTGGGACGCAGATCGGTTTTTGGGGTTCGGCAAAATCGCGGCAAGCCGCGCTGCCTGAACATTCGACAAATCCGACGCATTCACACCAAAATAGTGTACCGCGGCCGCTTCGATCCCGAAAACGCCTTCGTCGAATTCAGCCACGTTCAAATAGACCTCAAGAATCCGTTCTTTACTCCAAACGGCTTCAACCACGGGTGTCATCAACGCTTCCAGCGATTTGCGCAGCCAAGAGCGCCCCTGCCAAAGGTACACATTTTTCACAACTTGCTGAGAAATCGTTGACCCGCCACGATTTGCGCCTTCATTCAGCGCCGCCTGGATCGCGTTCAAGTCCAAACCCCAGTGAAGACAGAAATTCGCATCCTCCGCCGCAACAGCCGACCGCGCCATCGCAGGTGCAATCCCGTCCATCGAAACCCACGTTTGATTGACTCCCCCGACACGGCGCCCTTCAGCGAACATATAGGGGGTCGTTGGCGGGTTGATCATTGAAAATGCGACCACTCCCAACACGGCGAATGAAATCATAATCAGAAGGCCTCGAACAATGTATTTGCGCACACGCAGCAGCAACAACCTTGGGCGGTCGCGCAAACGCACTGCATTTGTTTTGGTTGTCTTGCGGGTGTTCTTGGCCATAGGGCCATTCACGACAAGCAGGGGGGGCGGGTCAAGCGTTCAGCGCGATGCCTAGAACATTATGTCACTTCGAAGCACTTTTGCTTCTTGCCCCTTCACGACATGGCGCGCAGTTTTCCAATCCGCTCCAGCCTGCCCGATCATTTCGGGAAACAGCGCCATAACTTCATCGCGCAAATCGGCATCCTGAAGAATGTACTCACCCGGATAGAAACTTTCGCTTGGGATACCTTCTGCAAGAAGTATCTCATGCGCGTCAAACATAAGGTGATGGTACATTACGTGTCGTCGTGGCGCACGGTGGATCGTATCAGCGTTCACCAAATGCGCAGCGGCAACCATGACTTCGTCTTCGCCAAAAAACAGTTCCGCACGCCAACCGGTCAACAGAATTTTATGTTGTGGCGAAACAAGCATCTCACGGCTGTTTCCCATGGCGCCAGGGGCAAAACGAATGGGCGCACGTTTATCCAGTGCCGATACCCCGCGCGCACCGCGCCATCTGACCCTTTGCAACCCATGATCCAGTGTTCGAACCATATCACCCACTGCAATTTGTTCGACTGGCGTCATACCTTTTTCGGTTTCGATCAGGGTGCCCGCCGCAAAACATGGCGGACCCAGATCATTCACATCCAGCGGCCCTTGCGTGGTGACACCGATCGCGTTCACAAGCGTGCCATTCTGAAGCGCTTGCCCATCTGTCGGTGTGAAAACCTGCGTTCCGTCCGTCAAATAAAACGTGGTGCCGATATACGTGATGACAGTTCCACCAACATTCACGTTCACCTCATCGCCCGGCCATGAAGACGTCACATCAAAACCATTGACTGAATCGTTGTCGAACCTGTCGATATCGCCATCATCGTTCTGATCGATGAGCGTATAATTCACGAAATTTAAGGGTGTCCCACCAATCGGAGGATTAAAGGGATCAATGATATAAAATTGGTCTGTAAAACTTGTTGGCATAACCGCACCTGATGCTGTGTAAACAATCACAAGATCGCAGGTGAATTGGCCCTATTTCAGGAACAATTAAGGTTACCTCTTGGTAAATTATGGCCGTTTCGGCACAGTCGAAATCGGAGGGATTTATCTGAAAGTTACTTTTTTTCAGACTGTTATGTACTGTTTCTGTGTTGGCAACGACTGTTGCCAACACAGAAACAGCTAAATTCATCCACCATAAAGCATGGCGAAATCATGGACTACTCTGCCGGAACCGCCTTTGGCTCAATGCTCAAAGGCGCAGGCAAATGGATCAGCATCTCCTTTGGGCAAATCTGAACAAAGTTCTCCAACTCAGTTTCCCAATGCTGAAGAATATCAGCCGCACGGCGACTTCCAGTTTCTTCAAGATGACGTTCAACCAAGCCTTTCAACTGAGCTTCCCAATGGTCAACTGTAACGGAGTTCGTCACGAGAGTTTCCATATTAAGCAACATTTCAGCCTGACGCATTGGATCATAAATGTAGGCCATGCCGCCTGTCATTCCGGCGCCAAAGTTCGCACCTATTGATCCCAGAATCACTGCGACACCGCCAGTCATGTATTCACAACCGTTGGAACCGCAGCCTTCAACAACCACCTTTGCCCCAGAATTGCGGACTCCAAAGCGTTCGCCAGCACGACCAGCGGCGAACAGATACCCATCTGTCGCACCATAAAGGACAGTGTTACCAATAATCGTGTTGTCAGATGCAATCAGTGGGCTCGCCATCGGAGGACGCACAACAACCGTGCCCCCTGACAGTCCTTTACCAACGTAATCATTGGCATCACCAGACACTTCGAGTTTTAGACCCGGCGCCGCAAATGCACCAAGCGATTGGCCTGCGGACCCTTTCAGTTTCACCGTCAGATGATCAGGCTGAAGCGAATTGCGCATGCCAAAGTTCTTGACGATGTGCGATGACGTCCGTGTGCCAATTGTCCGCAAAGTGTTCTGAACTGCATATTCCAACTGCATCTTTTCGCCGTCCTCAAGGAAACGCGCAGCGTCCTGAACAATTTGCGCATCCAAAGTATCCGGAACAGCATTGCGGGGCTTATTGCGGTCATAGACGATTTCTTTTGCACCATCGACAGTGATCAACAACGGGTTCAGATCAAGATCGTCAAGGTGAGCAGATCCACGCGACACCTGTGCCAACAAATCCGCACGACCAATAACTTCGTCGAGCGAACGGGCACCAATTTCGGCCAAAATCTCGCGTACTTCTGTCGCGTAGAACGTGATAAGGTTTACAACTTTGTCAGCGTTGCCAGTGAACTTATCGCGGAGCGCTTCGTCTTGGGTACATACGCCCACGGGACAGGTGTTGGACTGACACTGGCGCACCATAATGCAGCCCATCGCGATGAGCGCAGCTGTGCCGATACCGTATTCTTCAGCACCCAGCATGGCCGCCATCACAATGTCACGGCCGGTGCGCAAACCACCATCGGTCCGCAAAGTCACACGTTCGCGCAGATTATTCATGGCCAAAACCTGATGTGCTTCTGTCAGGCCCATTTCCCAAGGCAAACCAGCGTATTTGATTGACGTTGCAGGGGACGCACCCGTGCCACCGTTGTGACCCGAAATCAGGATCACATCAGCCTTGGCTTTCGCAACACCTGCCGCAATCGTTCCAACGCCCGAAGACGCCACAAGTTTAACTGTCACCTTACAACGCGGATTGATCTGCTTGAGGTCATAGATCAACTGCGCAAGATCTTCGATCGAATAGATGTCGTGATGAGGTGGCGGTGAAATAAGCGTCACACCTTTGGTCGAATGACGCAAGCGCGCGATCAAGTCTGTCACCTTCATCCCCGGTAGCTGGCCGCCCTCACCGGGCTTGGCACCTTGTGCGACTTTGATTTCCAATTCTTCGCATTGGTTCAGGTACTCGGCCGTTACACCAAACCGGCCAGACGCCACCTGCTTGATCTTTGCAGACGGGTTGTCGCCGTTTGGTTCGGGAACGAAATGCGCCGGATCTTCGCCGCCTTCACCCGAATCCGACTTTGCGCCAATCCGGTTCATTGCAACGTTCAGGGTTTTGTGAGCCTCGGGGCTGAGCGCCCCCAATGACATCCCCGGCGTCACAAAACGCTTACGGATTGATGTGATCGATTCAACTTCTTCGATCGGAATAGCCTTTCCCATTGGCTTGACGGCCAATAGATCACGCAAATGGATCGGCGGGTTGCCCTGCATCGCGCCAGAATACTGTTTCCACAGTTCATAGCTGGCGCGGTTACAGGCCTGCTGCAAAAGGTGCATTGTTTGCGCTTCCCACGCGTGTTTTTCGCCGGATCGACGTGCTTTGTAGAATCCACCGATTGGCAATACGTCTGTACCACCCAACCAGCCGGCCTGATGGACCTGTTCGACCTTGCGCTGGATCCCGGACACACCGATTCCTGAAATGCGCGACTGCATGCCGGGGAAATAATCCGCGACCATTGCGCGCGAAAGGCCTACGGCTTCGAAGTTCAAACCACCGCGATAGGATGAAATTACGGAGATCCCCATCTTTGCCATGATTTTCAGTAAGCCTTGATCGATCGCGTAACGGTATCGCGCAACGGCCTCGGTCAGGGTGCAATCAAGCAATCCACGTTCAATCCTGTCATCAAGTGAATCTTCGGCCAGATAGGCATTCACCACTGTCGCGCCACAACCAATCAAAACCGCAAAGTAATGCGGGTCGATACATTCTGCTGATCGCACGTTCAGCGAACAGAACGTCCGCAAACCTTTTTGGGTAAGCCAGCTATGAACAGCAGAGGTCGCCAAGATCATCGGCATAGGGACTTTGGCCTCGCCTTGGTGCTGATCTGTTAGAATTAGATGGCCCGCACCAGATCGCACAGCATCTTCGGCTTCTGACCGAATACGTTTCAAGACTTTGTCAAGTGCACCCTGACCACCATCGGCAGGAAACGTACAATCGATTTCAACGCAAGGCGCGTTGAACGATGCTTGCAGTGCATCCCACTGCGCATTTCCAACGAAAGGTGAATCCAGAACCAAAATTTCAGTCTGGCTGCTGTCTTCATCCAGAACATTCTTAAGGTTTCCAAACCGCGTCTTCAGGCTCATGACACGGAATTCGCGCAAGCTGTCGATTGGTGGGTTCGTCACCTGACTGAAATTCTGGCGGAAAAAGTGGCTAAGCGGGCGATACTTTTCGGACAAAACCGCGCTGGGCGTGTCATCACCCATCGACGCAAGCGCCTCTTTTGAATCCTCGGCCATTGGGGCGAGAATATTTTCCAGTTCTTCAATCGTATAACCTGCCGCAATCTGGCGTTTGCGAAGTTCAGCACCTTGGTACAAAGGCGCCTCAGTGACCGCGCCGAGTTCGCCATCCAGATCGTTAATTTTTCCTACCCAATCACCGAAAGGCAAAGCAGCAGACATTTTATTTTTTAGTTCGGTGTCATGGTACAATTCACCCTTGCCCATATGCACACCAATCATTTGCCCGGGGCCAAGTGCGCCTTTTTCAACGACGGTCGCTTCATCGGTAGGCACCATGCCCGCTTCGGAACCGGCGATCAGCAGACGATCCCCTGTCACAACGTAACGCATCGGGCGAAGTCCATTGCGATCCAGACCTGCACAGACCCAGCGGCCATCCGTCATCGCCAATGCGGCTGGACCGTCCCAAGGCTCCATGACTGAATTGCAGTAGGAGTACATATGACGCCAGTTTTCGGGCAATTCGGTCGCCTGCTTTGACCAGCTTTCAGGTACCAACATCGTTTTGGCCATTGGTGCGGAACGGCCCGCACGTACCAACACTTCGAAAACAGCATCCAAGGCCGCGGAATCGGACGAGCCCCCTGAGATGATTGGCTTGATGTCTTCCGCCATATCGCCAAACGTCGAAGACGCCATGCGGATCTCATGCGACTTCATCCAGTTAATGTTGCCCTTGAGAGTGTTGATTTCGCCATTGTGTGCCAACATCCGAAACGGCTGCGCCAACCACCACTGTGGGAAGGTATTTGTTGAATAACGTTGGTGATAGATCGCAAAGGCGCTTTCGAACCTCTCGTCCATCAGATCGGGATAAAATTCGGCGACCTGTTCAGCCAGCATCATCCCCTTGTAGATGATCGAACGGCACGACAGCGATGCCAAGTACAATTCTCGAACACCCGCGGCAGCGGCTGCTTTTTCGATGCGACGACGGATGACGTATAGTTCACGTTCAAAGGTTTCTTCGTCCACGCCTTTGGAATTAGAGATCAGAATTTGTTCAATTTCAGGGCGCGTTGCGTTGGCTTTGTCGCCAAGACAGGCCACTTCGACGGGCACATGACGCCAGCCGTAAATATAATAGCCCATCCGCAAGACTTCAGTCTCAACGATCGTGCGGCAGGTTTCTTGGGCACCAAAGTCCGTACGCGGCAAAAATACCTGACCAACAGCCAGCAATTCGCCTTCTCGCGGTTTATGACCTGTGCGTTCGACTTGATCATAGAAAAATGGAACGGGGATCTGTACATGGATTCCCGCGCCGTCGCCGGTCTTACCGTCTGCATCAACCGCCCCGCGGTGCCAGATTGCCTTAAGTGCAGCGATACCGTTCTCTACGACAGATCGGGATTTTTTGCCATCGATCGATACGACCAAACCAACACCACAGTTGGCTTTTTCATCACCATGATCATACAGCCCATTTTCGGCCATGAAATCACGCTTGGCCTGTTCGGCCTTAACCCATGCGGCGTTATACTTGGTCATATTAACTCTCCTCGTCCCAGCCCGTTTGGGGCGGTGTGTGTAGTGTTTCGGCCCACGCGGGGCAGAATGAATGTTTGTTCGTGTGGCGATAGGTCAGTCGTGTGTCACATCGTACGACGACAACTGCACCCCGCAGCCGTGTTTGGGATTCACAGACAAAAATCCGTCTTCGTCTGGGAAAATGAACTCAACTGGTGTGTCGTCACTGTCGAACCGATCATCGGACGTGATGTAACTGCTGAGACCACCGATAAACATGCGCCATTCCGGATGTACGAATTCCGCACCTTCGCTGCGCCACATTTCGTCGCCATTCGCATCATAGGCCGTCAGCGCGTATTCGGTGCGTAACAAAGTGATGCCGTCAATTTCAATGCTGTCACCCGTCAAACGATCCATTCCAATATACTGGCTTTCGCCAATCTCGGCGCTTTCGGTTGTGAAGTCCCACGTATCGACCATGTTGGACAGCAATTCGGTCATGGACATCGGATCAACTGAAGACACCAGGCGTTCGGTGTGCCCGGACCTCAGGTGGAAACTCTCGACCCATTCAGCTTCGGCGTTGATGCTGCCAACGTAGGTCAAGCCTTCTTCGTCCAACGTCGCGCGGCGTTGTTCGCCATCTGCATCACCGTCACATGTGAAATAGTGAGCAACTGTGCAGCTAGTGCTTTGGATCGTCAAATAGGCCTCGCACCCCGCGGGGAGAGAGAACTGCTGCGCCATCGCGGGCGATGCTGCCAACGTTGCGATCGTGATAGCTGTTCTCAACATGTCCTTACTCCTCGTTCGCCGAACTCACTCAGCCGCGACTGCCGCACCTTGATTGATGTATTCCAAAATCGCCTCGGCTGCGTCGCGCCCGTCTTTGATGGCCCAGACAACCAAAGACGCGCCACGGACAATATCGCCCGCAGCAAAAACACCGTCCAAGCTGGTTCTACCGGTCGTAAACTCCGCTTTGATGGTTCCCCAGCGCGTCACTTCGAGTTCCGGAACACCCCAAAGCGTTGGAATATCTTCTGGTTCAAAACCAAGCGCCTGAACGACGATATCAGCGTCTTCAACGTAGTCAGATCCTTCGATCAGCTCCGGCATTTGGCGACCGGATGCATCTGGCGCACCTAGCCGCATCTTTTGAACCAATACGCCTTCGACTCTGTCACCGGAAAATCCTTTGGGCGCCGATAACCATACAAATTCAACACCTTCTTCTTCAGCGTTCTGAACTTCGCGCTGAGATCCCGGCATGTTTGCTTTGTCGCGACGGTAAAGACATTTCACCGTGTCGGCGCCCTGACGGATCGCGGTACGAACACAATCCATCGCGGTATCACCGCCACCAATTACAACCACCTTTTTGCCAGCTGCATTCAATTCCCCTGAATCGAACTCTTCAACATCATCACCAAAGCTTTTGCGATTGCTTGCTGTTAGATAGTCGATTGCACGAACGATGCCGTCTGCACCTACGCCGGGCGCTTCCAATTGGCGGGTTTTGTAGACACCAGTCGCAATCAGGACCGCTTCGTGTTTGCCGCGAATGGCGTCAAATGTAAGGTCTTGCCCTACATCGCAGTTCAACACGAATTCAACGCCACCTTCTTCCAACTGCGCCATGCGCTGCATGACGATGTCTTTTTCCAATTTGAAACCTGGAATGCCATAGGTCAACAAACCGCCCCCGCGATCATAACGATCATAAACGGTGACTTGTACGCCTTGCCGACGCAACGCATCCGCTGCGGCAAGCCCACCGGGACCGGCCCCAATGATGCCGACACTTTCCGTACGTTCAGTGTGCGGGCGGATTGGTTTAACCCATCCATTTTCAAAGGCTGTATCAGTAATGTATTTTTCAACAGACCCGATTGTAACTGTTCCATGGCCGGATTGTTCAATTACACAATTGCCTTCGCACAGACGGTCCTGCGGGCAGATTCGGCCACAGATTTCAGGAAACGTATTTGTCGCCTGAGACATCTCATATGCTTCTTCCAATCGGCCTTCGGCGGTCATACGAAGCCAATCGGGGATATTGTTGTGCAAGGGACAGTGCGACTGACAGTAGGGAACACCGCATTGGGAACAGCGGCTCGCTTGCTCCTCGGCTTTCGCAGTCGCGTATTCGGCGTAAATCTCTCCGAAATCTTCTTTGCGCAGGTCCGGCGGGCGCTTTTCAGGCATGTCCCGAGCGACCTTTGTGAACTTCAGCATTTTTTGACCAGCCACAGGATTTTCCTTCTTAGACTTTAAGAACGGACTTCCTAACGTGATGTTCACGAAAAGAAAAGTCAGCATCGTTTACCTATTTGCGTAATATTTGCACCACTTCTCGGCGAGATGTCAACGCTTATCCAATTATTAGGTCCGAATCGGCCCCACATCCCCTCTTCCACCGCGATTCCTTTGATTTACAAAGACCTAAACGAATCAGAGGACACCATGCCGCTCCTGACACTTGTGCTTGCTGCACTTATCCAAGGAATTACAGAATTCCTGCCGGTTTCGTCCTCTGGGCACCTTATTTTACTGCCGCAACTGACTGGGCTGAAAGATCAAGGGCAGGTCATCGACGTTGCCGTTCACGTTGGAACATTGTTCGCAGTAATCCTATATTTCTGGCCCGATGTTCGGACCGCATTGTTCGGTCTCACGCGCGTTTTGCGTGGAAAAATCGACAGCCAAGGCGCTTTTCTGGCCCTCTGTCTGATCGTCGCAACGATTCCCGTAGTCATTGTTGGCTTGACACTGAAACTCACTGGGGTGGACATGCTTTTACGGTCCACTGCTGTCATCGGATGGGCAATGATCATATTCGGTCTTGTTTTATATTGGGCAGATCAAACAGGCAAAGTTGAACGCACAGCGGCACAATGGACGCTGAAACATGCAATCACGATGGGTTTGTGGCAGGCTATTTCACTTATTCCTGGAACATCACGATCAGGAATCACAATTACGGCGGCAAGACAGCTGGGATACGCCCGCGAAGACGGCGCGAAACTTGCAATGCTGATGTCGATCCCCACCATCATCGCGGCCGGAACATTGGCGAGCATCGAAGTCGTTGCCACCGCTAATTCGCAAGCCGTCAGGGACGGTGCGATCGCGGCTGTTCTCGCATTCTTTGCTGCACTTGCTGCGCTGACACTTATGATGCGACTTCTGAAAGCCGTAAGCTTCACACCCTACGTGATCTACCGAGTAATCTTAGGCTTCATCTTGCTCTGGTTCGCTTACACCTAGGCTTTAAGGTTCTTGGCGCTTTCTTTGATGGCATCATATTGCCCTGATGGACGGAAACGCCACAGATAGTCAGGCAAAATTGCTTCCATCGCAGTCGGCGTTATCCCGAGGTCATCGAAATCGGGTGCACCCTTTTCGACAACATTACCGATCGCAAGGTTCTTGACCTGATCTGCGGTAACGGGCCCGCGGATAAGACCCAGCGACAATGTGCGCAAAACTTTGAAGCCGAACGCCATAACACGTGCCGCCCAGAACGGGATGTTCACAACCAACCGACGACGTCGGATGATGACCAACATCTGCTCCATCAATTCGCGGAAACTGTGTACATCCGGCCCACCGAGCTCGTAAATTCCGTGCGCCTGATCAGTTACGCCCAATACGGCTGCCGCTGCCACGTCATCTACATACACAGGCTGGAATTTTGTTTCCGCACCGACGACTGGCAGAACTGGGCCAAACCGCGACATGCCTGCAAACCTGTTAAAGAATTCGTCCTCGTGGCCGAAAATAATCGACGGCCGCAGGATGAGCGCATTTGGCATGTGCTTTAAAACACCCGCTTCGCCAGCGGCTTTCGTACGGCCATATTCGCTGACGCTTTCACTATCGGCACCGATTGCAGAAATCTGCACCATCGTCTGAACACCGTTGGCTGCCGCGATGCGTGCAATACGTTCGGCCCCTTCCGCCTGCACGGCCTCAAAGGTGTTTTTACCAACGGAGTCGAGTACACCTACACAGTTCACGACCGCATCTGCACCCTGCATCACGGTATTTACCGACGCATCATCGCGGATGTTGCAAAATACAGGTTCGACCTGCCCGACTGCGCCGTAGGGCTTAACAAACATGGCTTCGTTAGGGTTACGAACGGCAACCCGCACACGCCAGCCTTTCTTAGCCAACCGTCGGGCAATATAACGCCCCACAAAACCGGACCCGCCGAAAATCGTGACAAGTTTGGACATGGCTTTTTTCCCTTGGCTAAAGATCTTCCGTGATCTACCCCTCCGCCCCGTGGGAAACAAGGCGCATAACAGCGCGCCAAGCGATCTTGATGCGTCGAAATAGACTTAAAGAAGATCAAACCAAACGGAATCGCGTTGACAGCTTAACATGACCACTCTAAATCGCTCCAAGTTGTCTGTGCCCAGATGGCGGAATTGGTAGACGCGCCAGCTTCAGGTGCTGGTGTCTG
>CAYOSK010000074.1:0-13134 GCA_964406585.1 uncultured Octadecabacter sp.
GGAGTAGTCTCTTCCAGGCCAAGTTTATCAAAAAATCATAACGATACCGCGGTAGTGTTGCCCGAAGCCACACCCACACTCCCGCCAAAATCAAAAGCCCTAACACGCCGGCAGAACTCCTAGTATTAGCCCCTAAAGCCAAAGATACACACAATGCCCTCATAAGTAAAATACTGGCGTACTCTGCCATAAAGATAAGCGCGAACCCCCCAGCACCGTACTCAATATTAAACCCCGACACTAGTTCTGACTCTCCCTCAGAAAAATCAAAGGGAGTGCGATTAGTCTCGGCCACACACCTAATTAGTCACAAGTACAGGGCGGGGGCAGTAAACAAGACTATTGGACCACCTCAAGAAGAAAGAACCAGGGGGCTCAGCTTGGGGCTGGCAACTCTTAAAAGAAAAAACAATAAAATTAAGGCTAACCCCACTTCGTAAGAGACAGTTTGAGCTACTCCGCGCAGGGCACCAATAGACGCATACCTCCTGTTAGACGCCCACCCTGCAAACAAAAGAGGGTACACTCCTAGTCTCATGATAAGCAGTAGTAAAATGGCGGCATAAGAGTAGCTAAATTGGCTAACCCCTGCCGGAAAAACTATTCAACCCCAGAGGGCTAAAGAAAAGGCTATTCTGGGGGCTATTAAAAAAAAATACCAAGAGGAAGAAGAGGGTGCAAAATTTTCTTTCAAAAAGAGCTTAATTGCATCTGCAAAAGGCTGAAGAATCCCACCCCTAGCTACTTTGTTGGGTCCTTTACGCATCTGGCTAAGCCCTAAGATTTTACGTTCCAGGAGAGTAAAAAAAGCCACATTTACTAAAACTGGAATAATCAGACCTGCTTTACTGGCTACAAATACAATAAACCTCCTACACGGCTTCAACGTGTTGCTCTATATAAGCTACAAAGTTTTGTAAATAATAGTATTTTTTTCCAAGTCTTCACCTATTTTTTTATCAAGGATGGTGTGTTCTCTGGCTGCTTTGGTGGCTTTCGGGGGCCTAAGCCTTGTCCCCACATGTGGGAGAGTGTTAGTGCAGTGATCATTCCTGCATACTAATTTACTCAACTTTGAGCTTCCTATTATCCTGGACTATATAAGAATTTCTTTTTTCTTTTCTGTGTCTTTAATTTCTTCCCAAGTGTATTTATTTTCTTTTTCTTACATGTCTTCAGAGAAATTTTCAGTGCGGTTTCACTTACTGGTTTTGAGGTTTATTACTTCCATGTATGTGCTAATTTTTGTTCCACATTTAGTCATAGTTTTGATTGGCTGAGACGGACTGGGCGTGACATCTTACTTATTAGTCATTTATTTTCAAAGCACCAAGTCCTTCAATGCAGGGCTGCTCACTGCCTTAAGAAATCGTGCAGGGGATTGTGCTATCCTTTTAAGGATTGCAGTTCTAGCTAGAGGAGGGGGGTGGTCGTTTGGCTTACAGGGGATGCTAATATCTCAAAATTCTGCATGAGCGGCGCTAATCATTTTTGCAGCTTGTACAAAAAGTGCACAAATTCCTTTTTCAGCCTGACTGCCAGCTGCAATAGCTGCCCCTACTCCGGTGTCTGCCTTAGTGCACTCTTCAACCCTTGTAACTGCGGGGGTATACTTGTTAGTCCGGTTTAGGGGTTTTCTCAGCTTCAGGGGGAGTTCCACTATTTTTTACTTTTTAGGAAGACTCACCATACTTATGGCGGGATTAGCTGCTTTGACTGAGTGTGACATAAAAAAAATTGTCGCGCTCTCCACGCTCAGGCAGCTGGGGGTTATAATAACTACGGCTGGGGCAGGGTGGCCCCAAGTCGCCTTTTTTCATCTATTACTTCACGCGTACTTCAAAGCCCTACTTTTTATGGCAGTCGGTTTCATGATTCACAACGCTAGAGACTACCAAGACTTGCGAGTAGTAGGGCTGTCTTCTAATCAATTTCCTTTAATTATCTCTATCTTTTTGGCATCTAACCTTAGGCTCTGCGGGGCTCCTTTTATAAGAGGATTTTTTTCCAAAGATATGTGCATTGAGGCCATTATGGGCACGCAGGGGGGATTAGCGCTAATACTGGTTTTTTATTTGGCTACGGCTTTGACTGTTGTTTACACCGTTCGTGTCGTTACTCTTACCTACCTTTCTTCTTTCAATAAGCAATCGTTTGATTGAGGCCTCGACGGGGACACTCAAACTCTGTGGTCCTGCCTGGCCTTGTTTATCTTAAGTTGTACTGCTGGCTCTTGGTTCGGACTTTCCCTTGTAAGTGCCCCTGCTAGCATCTTTTTGTCCTGAGAAATAAAAAACTGTACTTTAGCGGTTATTGCTTTAGGGGCCGTGGTTGGGGCACGGGCGGGTAAGGTGGGAGTAAAAACAAATTTAGTCCTGCTCCGAAATATGTTAGCTATATGGTCTCTTCCTCAACTTTCTTCACAACCAAGAAGACTTGCGGGACTCACAATTGCCGTTACCCAACGGTCCCTGGCAGAGTTATGCTGAACAGAAATGGTTGTGACTGACCTGCCGACAACAGTATATAGGAGCGCATGACTTCCCCCCCACAGAAACAAAGATACCTTTTATGCCACAGGGGCTGGAATAGTGGGATTACTGCTTATGCTTAGTTTGTGATACAAGTGTGTCAACTTCTTAACTCCAAAAAGATCAAAACTTTTTATGCGATTACACCTACACTAAAAATAAAAAGAATAACAGGAGAAACTAAAACCAAACAAAAAAATAGTATTTCTTTTGCACTTCCTGTGACCCTAATCCCCCCTGGGGCTGAAAAATTAACCCTCAACCAAGAAAAACTAAAGCGAATGTAAATAAATAAAATAAATACAGAAAGCCCAAGCAAGACCCCTAGTAATAAAATTGGTTGAAAAGAAACGCAAGACCTTAGAATTAATATTTTGGCTCAAAATCCTAGTGTAGGAGGCACACCCCCTATTCTAAGCGAATGGCCTAAAAACATAAACACCAATACCAAAGAAATAGGGCCCCCCGTTATTAGGGTAATATGTCTTGACCCTAGCTTACCCACAATGGACACTACTAGGCTGAGGCCGACACCATAAGCCAAAACATAAAAAATCGCAGCTCTCCTGGCATACGTAAGTAACGGCCAACTTGATCTGGCAATGGCAACATTCCCTAGTAGGACTTGAAATCTATAATTCCTTAACATAGAATAAGCACAAATTAATATGTTAACAACAAGAATAACCCAATGCACTTGTCCTAAAGACAAGAGCAGCATAATAGGCAAAATCTTTTGAATAGTGGTGAGCATAAAAAAGCCATCTAAGTGTAGCTTTTTTAGCACCACTAATAGCCAGCCATGTAGAGGAGCCACCCCTACTTTTAATAAGACAAACAAATAACACGAGTAGTATCAAATTGCTCATGAAGAAGTAGTTATTAGTAATAGACAAGATAGCACTCCCCCGGACCCCAGGGCTTGTACGATCAGGTAAACTGTGGAACTTAAAGTGTCAGACTCCCAGCTAAAAATTAAAAACCCGATAAATATAACCATGTTCAATTCTAGGGCCACTCATATTAAGACCAAATTTGCTGCTCTCAGCCCCCAAAAAACTCTTAAAATAGCAAAGAATAAAGAGACCCCCTTTAAGATAATAGCAAGAACAACCTACGAGGTGTTAGGCTGTAAACCTAAATATGATAGTTTTATCTTAGTATTCATTCACTCATGAAGACTCACCCGCTATTAAAAATTGTCAATGGGTCTTTGGTTGATCTTCCCTCTCCGAGGAATATCTCTTCCTGGTGAAATTTCGGGTCATTACTGGGCCTTTGTTTAGGCCTGCAGCTAGTCACCGGGCTATTCCTGGCCATACAATATATGGGAGGTGTGACTGCAGCATTTGAAAGAGTGGACCACATTGGCCGAGACGTTTTTTCGGGATGGCTAGTGCGTACAATACATGCTAATGGGGCAAGTTTTTTCTTTTTTTGTCTCTATTTTCACATTGGACGAGGAATATACTATGGTTCTTACGCGTTAGCTATAACTTGATGTGTGGGAGTCGTAATTTTATTGGCCACTATGGCCGCTGCCTTCTTTGGCTATGTTCTCCCCTGAGGTCAGATGTCTTTTTGGGGTGCTTCCGTTATTACTAATTTGTTTTCTGCTATTCCCTACTTAGGGGGAGATTTTGTTTTATGGTTGTGGGGGGGATTCGCTGTGGATAACGCAACCTTAACGCGTTTCTTTGCTTTTCACTTTTTGGTTCCTTTTATTGTGGCAGCTTTAGCCATAGTGCATTTGCTTTTCTTACATCAAACCGGGTCAAACAACCCCTTGGGGCTAAGCTCTCAGGCAGACAAAATTCCCTTTAGGCCTTATTTTGTGTACAAAGATTTGTTCGGAATATTCAGAATAATCTTTTTACTAATGGTCTTGGTAGTCTCCGCCCCATGACTTCTCGGGGACCCTGAAAATTTTATTCCAGCCAATCCTCTAGTTACCCCTGTCCACATTCAACCTGAGTGGTATTTTCTATTTGCTTATGCTATTTTGCGCTCAATTCCAAATAAATTAGGGGGAGTAATCGGGTTAGCCATATCTATTGTCATTCTCCTTGTTATACCATTCCAACAAAAGACCAAATTTCAAAGGCATCTTTTTTACCCAATCAGAAAATTTTTTTATTGGGCATTAGTAAATTCTGTCTTGCTTTTAACCTGAATTGGGGCACGACCAGTCGAAGAACCCTATGTAATAACTGGACAACTGTTGACTTGTTTATACTTTTTTTATTATGTGGGCCACACGTATGCCAAGGCTTTGTGGGACTCAGTACTAGAATCTAAGGAATAACTCATATTTAGCGCTTAAAGCTAAGGCACTAATCTGCCACTTAAGTAGTTTAAAAAATAGCAAGTTGTGGTCTTGCAGATGTTTTCCAAGAAAGTATTCAAATATGATTTTTGTTTTGCAAACAAAAGGTGTTCGCCCATCTCTTATAAAATACTGCTCTGATTCAGCGGTTATGCCTTAAAGCTTTCTTCTATTATACCTAATTTCGGCCTAGGTAAAGGAAAACTCCGCTTTTACAGTAGAGGCTACGTTACATTGCAAATGTAAAAAATATATAAAGCTATAATATTAATCTTTAGTTTGTTATCTGCCGCCATAATAGAAATTAGGGATGCCACAATTTTAATACTAATTGCCACACTAGTCATCTGGGCGGTAACTAAATTCCACCCATATGAAGTGTGCGGGAACTTAGGTGAGAGTTTATTTTTTTTCGATCGCATGTCTTCTCTGTTAGTGCTTCTTACTTTGATCATTTATTTCTTTATAGTAATAGGCGCTCAGGCCAATCGCTCAAAAATCTATTCTCATTTACGGCTATTAAGTGCTATAATTACACTCATTATCCTGGCTTTCATCGCCCACCCTATGTTATCTTTTTACTTGTTTTTTGAATTTTCTTTAATCCCAATATTTTTACTAATCATGGGGTGAGGCTATCAGCCGGAGCGGCTATTGGCAAGAATTAGTTTATTATTTTACACTATCGCCAGTTCCATACCCCTGTTGGTGGTATTAATTTGATTAACCAACATGTCCTCTGCTCCCGACTTTGAAATGTCTCTAATTTTGTCGGGTAAAGAGATAGCCAGAATAAATACCATTATTGCGTGAGCAACTATAGTGAGCATGATAGTTAAATTTCCAATATTTGGTGTGCATTTATGGCTTCCTAAAGCCCATGTAGAGGCCCCTGTGGAGGGTTCTATGTTTTTAGCAGCAATCATACTTAAGCTTGCTGGGTACGGAGTAATTCGGCTAAGCTTATTTTTGAGAAACTCTACTGCTCTTTTAATATTGCAAGCCTTAGGGATATTCGGGGGGGCAGTTGTGAGATTTATTTGTTTACGACAAAATGATATAAAAGTTATAATTGCTTATAGTTCTGTGGCCCACATAGGATTCGCGGTGTTTGGCGTGTGTTCTAAGTCCCCACTGGGGATCCAAGCAGCCATTACCATAATGGCAGCACACGGAATCTCTTCTTCAGGGATGTTTTTTGGTGCTAACCTCTTTTACAACCATTTTCACACCCGCAATACTAGACTTATTAAGGGGGGATTAGTGATTTTGCCCTCAGTGGCTTTAATGTGATTTATGCTATGCGTGGGAAATTTTGGAGGCCCTCCTACAATTAACTTAATAGCCGAAATCTTGGCCATCATTGCTAGTACAAACACAGATCATTCTATAATGATCCCCGTAGTGCTTTTAACATTTCTTGCCGCAGCCTATAGTTTATTGATTTATGCTAACACCTCTCAAGGTAGTTTCAGGGAGTTCTCTCAGATTACCCCTGTTTTGATTTTCCGAGAACTTTTGACCACAGCTTTGCATGTTTTATACTTGATCATATTATTTTTTTGGTTTATTTATACTACTATTATTTACTTTAGTTCTTGTGGCACTCACCCTGGGAGTCGCTTTAATCGGATTGGCTTATTTGCTGTCTAAAAACGCAAGAATGGACCACCAAAAGATTAGTCCCTTTGAGTGCGGCTTTATTCCCAAAAACATCCAACGAGATAATTTCTCTGTTCAGTTTTTTTTGATTGCTTTAATTTTTTTAATTTTTGATATTGAGTTAGTAATTCTTTTCCCCTACCTAGTTAAATCTTCTTTTTTAGTGGGTAGAAACCAAATTTCTTGATTTGTTTTATTAGTTTTTTTACTTGCTATTGGCCTAGTGATTGAGTGATCTCAAAAAATGCTTCAATGGTCTAAATTGTAGTAAAGCTGAAAGCGCTTTGTTGTTACCAAAGAAAAGAATTTTATTCTACTAGAGATAATCTCTGACTCAAACTTTCAAGGTTTAATATAGTTTCACTTTATGTGGGTAATTTCTAACTACCTTAAAGCGTTTATCGTTAAGTGGGCTAAGCCTTCTTTAGAGAGAAATTCTAATATGTATACACCTCTTGTTTCTTGTAGATGACAACCACATATTTTTATAAACTAATACAGAGACAAGTCAACTTCAGCCTCCAAAACTGATATTATAATTTAACTATTAATTGGGAAGTTCCATCAAGGAGTTATGAGCCCCATAGCTTCTTTAGCTTATTTTAGAATATGTATAATTTAGGACAACATCTGTAGCTATGGCACAAGGGAGGTAGGCAGTGAACCTGCTCTAATGCGCTTGGTCCTGTCTTTCTTAGCATTGCTGGACGATGTCTAGACAGCCCCTCTCATAGAATAAACACAAAATAAATCACAGAAGCGGTAGTAATCATAGAACCCACCCTAGCAACAACATTTCAAGTAGTAAAAGCATCCGGATAGTCAGAGTATCGCCGGGGTATTCCAGCTAAGCCCAAAAAATGCATTGGGAAAAACGTTAAGTTTACTCCTACGAATATCACTAGAAACTGGATTTTTAGCCATCGAACATGCAAGGTCAAGCCTGTAAATAAAGGAAATCAGTTTACCAGTCCAGCCATTAATGCAAATACTGCTCCCATTCTTAAAACATAATGAAAATGGGCCACAACATAGTAAGTATCATGCAGGACAATATCTAAAGAAGAATTTGCTAGCACGATGCCAGTCAACCCGCCTACGGTAAATAAAAATACAAACCCCAAAGACCAAATTAAAGAAGGGGAGAATCTTATGCGCACCCCATAGAGAGTGCCCAACCACCTAAAAATTTTAATTCCAGTGGGAACCGCAATAATTATAGTTGCAGTAGTAAAATAGGCACGTGTGTCGGCGTCTATCCCTACAGTAAACATGTGATGTGCCCACACCACAAACCCTAATACCCCAATAGCCGCTATAGCATAAATCATGCCTAATACCCCAAAAGGTTCTTTTTTAAATGTCTCTTGCCTTAAAATATGGGAAATTAGCCCGAATCCTGGTAAAATTAGAATATACACCTCCGGGTGGCCAAAAAACCAAAACAAATGTTGGTATAACACGGGATCTCCCCCTCCAGCAACATCATAAAAAGCAGTGTTCAGGTTACGATCAGTTAAAAGCATAGTGATAGCCCCTGCTAGCACGGGTAAAGAAAGTAAGAGTAACACCGCAGTGATTAGCACAGCCCAAGCAAAGAGAGGTATACTTTCTAGTACCATTCCCAAAGAACGCAAATTTCCTAAAGTTCTGATAAAATTAACTGCCCCCAACAATGAAGAAATTCCCGCAAGATGGAGAGAAAAAATTGCAAAATCTACAGATATCCCCCTATGAGCAATATTTGACCTTAATGGAGGATAAACTGTTCAACCTGTGCCTGCCCCTCTTTCTACTATTCCTCTTATTAGGAGCAAAATTAAAGCTGGCAGTAAAAATCAAAACCTTATATTATTCATCCGAGGAAAGGCCATGTCGGGAGCACCCAACATTAGCGGCACTAGTCAGTTACCAAAACACCCAATTAACACGGGCATAACCATGAAAAAAATTATAACAAAAGCATGGGCAGTGACAACTACATTATAAATCTGGTCATCACCAATTAAGGACCCAGGATTTCCTAACTCTAATCGAATAATTATTCTTAAAGCAGTGCCAATTAGTCCGGCTCATGCCCCAGCAACCAAATATAATGTGCCAATGTCTTTATGATTACAAGATCAAAGCCACTTTACGTAAGACATTTATAAAACATGTCAAACACCATAGCACACCCTTTCCATATAGTAGACGAGTCCCCTTGACCACTAGTGGGCTCCATGGGGGCTTTTTTATTAACCGTCGGCTTAGTAAAATGATTCCACACAAATTCCTTTTCTTTATCTTTTGAGGGACTCACTGTAATTCTTCTAGTAATAGCGCAATGATGAATAGATGTTAGGCTAGAGGGCACTATACAAGGGCTACACTCAAAATTAGTAGAACTGGGCCTCCGTTTCGGGATACTGCTTTTTATTGTATCTGAAGTAATGTTTTTCTCATCTTTTTTTTGAGCTTTTTTTCACAATAGTTTGGCACCTGCCAGAGAGCTAGGTGCTTGCTGACCCCCTGTGGGGATTTTGCCATTTAACCCATTAGAGGTGCCCTTATTAAACACAATTATCCTCCTTTCTTCCGGAGCCACAGTTACTTGGGCACATCATGCACTAATGGCCGGAGAACACCACAAAGCTAAAACTGGGCTGCTTCTGACTATTTTTATGGGGGTATACTTTAGGGCGTTACAGGGGTTAGAATATTATGAAGCGTCTTTCAGTATTGCAGACAGATGCTATGGCTCAACTTTCTTTGTTGCTACAGGGTTTCACGGGCTCCATGTTATCATTGGTACTACTTTTTTGGGGGTATGCTGAGCCCGTATCTCCATAAACCACTTAAGGGCCAATCACCACTTTGGGTTTGAGGCAGCTGCCTGGTATTGGCACTTTGTGGACGTAGTTTGGCTATTTCTTTATGTTAGGATTTATTGGTGGGGGAACTTTTAACAAAGTAGTATAATTAATTACATTTCACTTACTATGAAAAAATATAATTTCTTGCCTAATAGTATAAAAATTACGAAAGTTTTGTAAACTTTAAATGGCCTCAATTCAAAGGCAATTAAATTTTCAATATGCTCTTTCTCATGCATCGATTAAAAATTCGCAGTTAATCTCTCTCCTCAGGAGTTTTAAACTTAGTAGAAAATCTGAGTGCCAGCACCTGCGGTTAAACTCAAGCTAATCAAACTGACATGTCTTTAAATTTATTTCATATAAGTAAAATTTTATCACAAAATAAATTTTTTGATAAAAAACTTTTATAGGAATCGGATTAGTCCCCGAGTACTTCAAAATTTAAAAAGGTAATCTTAATACAAACCCTACCCTTTTGGCAGCAAAATAAATTAGAGAAACTTGCTTATGATAATCCACAATTTTATTTTTTTAATTTTTACCTGTGTGCGACTGTGTAAAAATAAAAAAAATTTTAAATTTCAACACAAGTATTATATAGAAAATTAAAAGATAGTGAGTTGCCTTAAAATAAAAACTAATTAAAAATTGGATTTAAAAGTAGTTAATAAGCTGAATTTTTAAAAGTGTACATATTGTCCGTCACTCTCTTAGAGATAAGTCGTAGCAAAGTAATAGTTGCGGAAGCAGCTATTTATTTATATACATCGCCGGAGTAACCATGTTTAGATTATTAGTCTTAATAGGCCTATCCGCCACTAGACCATTTAGGGCTGTAACTTGCTTAATTAGAGCTAGTCTAGCATTAATGGCCTACATGTGGGTCTTTTGCCACAAATGAATCAGAGTAGCACTGGCACTAATTTTTATTGGAGGAATAATAGTAATATTTATATATGCTGCTTCTATCTCTAGGAATGAAAAATTAAAATTACACAACATCCTAGAAAAATGCTTACTTATTCTTTTTTTATTTCTAGCCTCATTAGTGAGACAAGTTTGATTTCCCAATCCAATATTGAAAGAAAATTACCCTGACTTTATTTTCTTAGAGCACTCAGTAGCTACACTAGTATTTCTTGTGTTCTACCTGCTTATCGTGCTCTTAGTAGTAGTAAAAATTGTAGAAAGCTTTAAAGGCGCATTGAAACCTGCTGAATTACTTTCTTAATAATTTTTCTGTTCTCAATGGTCTTATCTTTTAAGTTTCTCACGCTTATAGAAATCGTCTTATTGGTCTTACTTGTTAGTAGAGTCGCAGCTATTACTAAAATATTTAAAAACATTCTTATAGTGTTTATCTTCTTAGAGATGATAGTCTTAGTTAATTTTTTTCTTCTGAGAAATATTTTACTGAGAGATGTGTATGGGCCTTTGTTTTCCATGGTAATCTTTACCCTGGCGGTGTGTGAGGCTGGGTTAGCTTTAAGAATGCTAGTTAAAATCATACGAAAGATCTCTTCAACAAACTTACCCGTTATCTCACATATTAGGTTAACTAAACCCTTAGCCTTCAAAGCTGAAATTATCTAAACTTAGTATAACAATTACATTTAATTTCCAATTAAAAAATCCAGTAGTTGGCAGAATAGTGCATTAAGCTTAGAACTTAAATATATAATTCACTTGACTAATTAAAGTTTTTACCTTTATCTCGGAATTGCTCCTTTGCCTCAAATAGCCCCTATAAACTGACTGTTTTTGTTCACGCTATTTGGAATTACTTTAACAATTTTAACCAGAAAAATTCACTTTTTAAAATAAATGAACAACTTATTTTCTAGATTTGACCCTCAATCTGTTTTAGGGATAAATTTAAACTGGCTATCCGCCCTAACCTGTCTTCTCATTTTACCTTCTTCTATCTGGCTTGCTCCCTCTTACTCGCAAAAATTCTTATTTTCTCCTATTATGTATGTTTGAGGAGAACTAAAAGCAGTTACTGCTATTTCTTCTGTACCAGGTATACTACTACCCTCGATTTCTTTATTTTTGTGTGTGGTTTTAAATAACGCTCTTGGATTATTGCCCTATGTTTTTACGGCCAGTAGGCATCTCACTTTCACGGTAAGATTAGCTCTTCCCCTTTGAATTGGACACATGCTATTGGGATGCATAAAAACCCCTGTAAATATGCTAGCCCACCTTGTCCCCATAGGGACTCCCCCTGCTTTAATGCCATTCATGGTATTAATTGAGATTATAAGGAGGTCTATTCGTCCAATGACATTGGCCGTTCGCCTAGCTGCTAATATAATTGCAGGCCACCTGCTCTTGGCCCTACTTGGGGGCCAAGGACCATCAGCCCCTTGATCGGCTAGAATATTAGTCTTTGTAGGACTTATCGCCTTACTCGTGTTAGAAACAGCCGTAGCCTTGATTCAAGCGTACGTGTTTAGGGTTCTTTCTACTCTTTATTTGGAAGAAGTTAATTCGGACATATTGAGCTAGCGTGTAAACTCAAATAGCTAAAAATAGAAATACTTTTGAACCACTATTAATTCCTCTCATATCTGGTGCATCATAAATTTTTCAATTATATAGAAGTTTTACCCGAAATGCTATTATAAGGTAAAAAAAAGACTTGTAGAAAAACAAAAAAATTTTTACCTATCTGCGATATGTGGTTAAATAGTATGTCCTGGAAAAAAAAATTGAGAAATCTCTTCTATTAGAAATAAAAAAAGTTAAAGGACAAGCTTTAACTTCTAATCCGTATCTACCCCTATAATTTATACTTATTAACAAAAACATAGTTTACTAAAATTTGTTTATCCCCCAAATAAAAAATATATTATGAAAATATGAGTAAATCCCTAAAATAAAAAAAAATTCTCCATTTAATGACATATTCTTAAAATAATCACTCAACCCCTCAAGACTGTTTACCAAAGACATTGCAAAATTTTTTTGTAACGCCTGCCCAGTGCTACTAGTAAACGGCTAAGAAACTAAGGTAGCAAAATAATTTATTCATTAATTGTGAATTTGCATAAAAGGTAGCCCTTTAGGCTAGTTTTATTTAAAATTGAAATTTTTTCAAAAGTGAAAATTCTTTTATTTTTCAGGTAGACGAGAAGACCCTAAAACTTTAATTATGAATTTATTTTATCAAATAAAAATTAGGTTGGGGTAGCCTTTAATCTTAAATTAATAAATACAAACAAGAAAAACCTATATAAAAAACAAAGTACTTTAGGGATAACAGCACTATAAAGAAAAAAGACCTTATTTAATTCTTTGTTTGTGACCTCGATGTTGAATTAGCTAATTAGGCGCAGAAGCTTAACTCAAAGTGTCTGTTCGACACATTAACGCTACATGATTTGAGTTCAAATCGACGCAAGTCAGATTGGTTTCTATCTCCTGATTAAATAAAAACCAAAAGTACGAAAGGAAACTGATTTATTTTATGCCAACACACAGATATCAGGTCACTAAAAATTAATGAGAGACTGAGGACAATGAAGCCTTCAAGATGCCAACTCTCCAATTATGGAGGAATTTATTTTTTTTCATGACTTCACCTTAGTAATTCTTGGTGGAATTTTGGGGTTAGTGGTGCATGCTCTGGCCATAAGCCTAAATCGCAAAGAAATTCATAAAGGGCTTCTAGAAGGACAAACTGTAGAAAGGATCTGAACAGTTATCCCCGCTTTAGTGTTAGTGCAAGTGGCTATTCCCTCCCTTCTACTGC
>CAYOSK010000075.1:0-13070 GCA_964406585.1 uncultured Octadecabacter sp.
ACGCGTTGATCCCCGGTTTCAATGACGACTTCTTCGATGCCGCCGGACGCGGGCAGATCGATGGACGCTGTCATTTGCAGGCCATCTTCGTTCGGTTCAATCGCACAGGCAACAGCGCCAACGCCCGCTTCGCGGGCGGTGCGCGGGCGATCAATTAATGCGGCCACAATGGCTGGGTCACGTTCGCGACTGACCAGCAGTGTTGCGTCGAAATCAAGCATCACAGGCACACATATTTCTTCGCACACGCCGATCTGCATCTGCCCTACCATTTGCACCGGCGCGTCAGCATTTGTGACGGCCAGCTGAACAGGGATCACGACGATCCCTTCGTATCCGATCGAGCGTAGATTGTTTATGCGATAGACGTCAGGCACAGGCCATTGGAACCCGACACCTGACAGGTTTTGGGATCCGTCCCACGCAAAGCGCGGCGGAATGCCACCATCACCGGGCACGCGCCAATAGGTTTTCCAGCCCGGCGCAAGCGTCAGTTGAAGGGCCGCCATATGTGTGCCGTCCGCAGATCGCCACCCCGGCAAGATTTCAAGGTCAACAACGCCGTCAGTCGGGCTCGCCAAGGCGGGCGCAACAGCAGTTAGGCTTAGGACAGCTGAGAGAATCCATTTCATCATATGCCTTAGTCGAACAACGGCACTGCAATTGGAAGTCACGTTTGGGTTAGAGATATGTCAGTGTTGCCCGCCGTGCCCCTTGCGCGTCAGTGCCGCGCGCCCCATCATTAAAAGATGACAGACAGTACCGATCTTACCGGAAAGTTGTTGATTGCGATGCCTGATATGGGTGATCCGCGGTTTGATCACGCGGTCATTTATATGTGCGCGCACAGCCCGGAAGGATCGATGGGCCTGATCGTGAACAAACCCACACCCGAAGTTCGGTTTTCAGATTTGCTCGAACAGTTGGAAATTGACGACGGCGAACTGGGCACAGATGTTCGTGTCCATTACGGTGGACCCGTGGAAACAGGGCGTGGATTTGTGCTGCATACGTCAGATTATGCGTCTGGTGCGGGCACGATGGACGTTGCATCAGGGATCGCTATGACCGCGACGCTGGATATTCTTGAAGATATTGCATCCGGTAGTGGGCCGAAACGGTCCATGCTTGGGCTTGGGTATGCGGGGTGGGGACCCCTTCAGCTTGAGGGAGAATTGATGCGCAACGGCTGGCTGGTGTGCGATGCGACGAACGATATTTTGTTCGGGCGCGCCGCTGAACATAAATGGACGGCGGCGCTGAAGGTTCTTGGGATTGATCCGTTGGTGCTGTCAACATCGGGCGGATCTGCCTAGCGATTAGCGCGGCGCAGCGGCGCGGCGCAAACGATCGTTGATCGCACGACCCAGGCCGTGATCTGGGATGAGGGACACTGCGATTTTATCAACGCCCAGCGCATTCAACTGATGCAGCGCGTCAAACAAGTTTGCCGCGGCTTCAATCAGATCCCCGCTGGGTGACAGATTGAACGGGGTGTCAACTGCACCAAATCCCAACAGGGTTTCATCGGGCAGTGGGGTTTGCGCGTTCAAGCGCACCGGCGCATCGGGTGCATAATGTGACGCCAGTTGCCCCGGCGACGTTGGCGCCGCGCTGTCCCCGGCATGGGACAGGCTGCATCCCATCGCGGATTCGATCACTTCGGCGGGCACCCCACCGGCGCGCAGCAATGTTGGCGTCGGCTGTGTCGCAACAATCGTTGATTCCAAGCCAACCGTGCAATCGCCACCATCAACGATGCCATCGATCCGGCCTGTCATATGATTGGCGACATGGGCGTATTTTGTCGGGCTGACCTGACCGGACGGGTTAGCGGACGGGGCTGCAACCGGGCCGTCAAATGCAGCCAAAAGGCATTGTGCGGTGGGATGATCAGGGACACGAACCGCCAAAGTCTTCAACCCCGCCGTAACGAGCGATGATATCCCCGCGTCTGCGCGCAGAGGCAGCACCAAAGTCAACGCCCCCGGCCAGAACGCCTGTGCCAGCGCGCGGGCCGTATTATCAAATTCAACATAGCGTTCCGCGGCATCCAGCGATGCGACATGGACGATCAACGGATTGAAACTGGGCCGTCCCTTGGCCGCATAAAGCCGCGCAACAGCCTCCGCGTTTCGCGCATCCACACCCAGCCCGTAAACCGTTTCGGTGGGAAAGGCGACAAGCCCACCATCTGCCAAAACAGCACCCGCCTGTGCAAGGCTTGCTGCATCATTTGCAAAGGTGCGTGTGGTCACAACGGTCATGACGTTGCGTTTTGGTTGCGGGATCGGCTCATGGGGTTAGCGTTTCATTCAAACCACGCTCTTCGTCAAGGACAAGCCTGATGCCCTATCGTTCGCCCGTTTCCGATTTTCGTTTCCTTATGGACCACATTGTTGGCTTTTATCAGGTTGCAGCGACGGATCGCTACGCAGAGGCCACAGCCGACACCTGCGAAGCGATTCTCAGCGAAGCGGCAAAGCTGGCCGATGAGGTAATCGCCCCGTTGCAGCGCGCCGGAGATACCCATCCCGCAATACTGGAAAATGGCATTGTACGCACGTCACCCGGGTTTGGGGATGGCTATAAGGCAATCGCAGACGGGGGATGGATCGGCATTTCCGCAGACACTGAATACGGCGGGATGGATCTGCCGATCACGCTGGCTACCACCGTGAATGACATGATTGCGGGCGCATGTTTGTCATTGCAGCTGAACCCGCTGATGACACAGGGCCAGATTGAAGCGCTGGAACACCATGCAAGCGATGAGATCAAGGCCCTGTATTTGCCCAAACTGATTTCGGGCGAATGGTGCGGAACCATGAACCTGACCGAACCACAGGCGGGATCGGACGTTGGCGCGTTGCGATCAAAGGCGGAACCCAACGGCGACGGGAGCTATGCGATTTCGGGTCAGAAGATCTATATCTCTTGGGGGGATAATGATTTTACGGAAAACGTGTGCCACCTTGTGCTGGCGCGGCTGCCAGATGGCGTGGATGGGACCAAAGGCATTAGCCTGTTTATGGTTCCCAAAATCATCCCCGCCGAAAACGGGACCTTGGGGGAACGCAACTCCCTGCGGGTGGTCAGCCTAGAACATAAGATGGGGCTGCATGGGTCGCCGACCGCCGTGATGGATTATGACCGCGCAACGGGGTGGTTGGTGGGCCAAGAACATGGCGGAATGGCCGCGATGTTTACCATGATGAACAACGCGCGCGTTGGCGTCGCGACGCAAGGCATCGGAGTGGCCGAAGCGGCCTATCAGCATGCGCTGGCTTATGCGATGGATCGCAAGCAGGGACGCGCTGATGGGACGGGCACCATCGTCGAACACGCCGATGTGCGCCGGATGCTGGCATCTATGAAGGCAGACACATTTGCGGCCCGCGCCATTGCGATGGCCAATGCGGTTGCGATTGATATGGCAACAGCAACCCAAGACCCCGCGTGGGATGCACGCGCCGCGCTCCTGACCCCGATTTCAAAGGCGTTCGGCACGGACATCGGGATGGAAGTTGCAGCGACCGGTGTTCAGATTCACGGCGGTATGGGTTTCATCGAAGAAACAGGCGCGGCCCAATACGCCCGCGACGTGCGTGTTACTACGATTTACGAAGGCACCAATGGGATCCAAGCGATGGATCTTGTGGCGCGCAAAATGGCGGACAATGGCGAAGCGGCCTTTGCGCTGTTGGATGAAATGGAAGCCGTGGCCGAGGCGGCAAAGGCCGCCCTGCCCGATCTTGCAGAGCCAGTTTGGCAAGCCTGCGAAAGCCTGCGCGAAACAACCGAGTGGTTGGTGGGGCAAAACATGGGCGACCGCTTTGCCGGCGCAGTTCCATATTTGCGCGCTTTTGCTCGGGTCTTGGGTGGTCATTTTCATCTCTTGGCCGCCGTAAAGGGCGACGCTGCACGCGCAAAACTCGCCACGTTCTATATCAAGCGTTTGATGCCAGAACATGCCGCCCTTTTGGCGCATGTGCGCGAAGGTGGCGATGATTTGATGGCGATCACAATCGATGATCTGGTGGCTTAGATCGAACTGGGTTAAGCCCGCGCCATGACCGATCCGATCCGCTACCCTTGGCCAGACCCGCCTGAACACGGACACGCGACACAGATCGCCGATGGCGTGTTGTGGATGCGGCTGCCCCTGCCCATGGCGCTGGACCATGTGAACGTCTATGCACTGGACGACGGGGATGGCTGGACGGTGATCGACACCGGATTTGACAGCCGCAAAACCCGTGCGATTTGGGACGACCTGCTGGCCGGACCATTGGCGGGCAAACCTGTAAGGCGCGTGATTGGCACCCATCATCACCCCGATCACATTGGGCTGGCAGGATGGTTCCAAAGCAAGGGTGCGCAGCTCGCGATGCCCCGGACCGCGTGGTTGATGGCGAGGATGTTGACGCTGGATGAACAGCCCACCTACCCTGACACGTCAATCACATTTTATGAACGCGCTGGGATGGACGCCGCCATTCTGGACAAACGGCGCACGGATCGCCCGTTCAATTTCGCGGATTGCGTGCACCCCATGCCATTGGGGTTCACCCGCCTGCGCGATGGCGGCACGATCCAGATGGGTGGACGGACATGGGACATTCGCATGGGCAATGGCCACGCGCCGGAACATGCGACGTTCTGGAGCCGCGATTGCAATTTGGTGATTGGCGGCGACCAATTGCTGCCATCAATTTCGCCCAATATCGGAGTGTACCCCACTGAACCGGACGCCGATCCATTGGCGGAATGGTTAGAGGCCTGTGAACGCCTTGCGCCGTTTGCCCGCGATACGCATCTGGTTCTTGGCGGGCATAAGTTGCCGTTCACAGGGCTGCCAAAACGCATGACCCAGTTGATCGAAAATCACCACGGCGCGTTGACACGGCTGTGGGATCATATCGCGACGCCCCAGCGCGCAGGCGATTGCTTCAAACCTCTGTTCAAACGTGACATCGGCGAAGGCGAATACGGGCTGGCACTTGTCGAGGCCATCGCCCATTTGAACCATTTGCATCAGACAGGACGTGCAACACGGACCTTGCGCGACAACGCCTATTGGTTTCAGGCGAATTGACGGGCGTTTAGGGGAACAACCGTATTGGTCGGAACCTCGGCCCATGTGCCTCCATCCAGTGGTTCGGATGCAAATGCCATGCCACCGGACTTAAGTGCGTCGGACATATACAAAGTCGGCGCGACCCCTTTAGAAGCGTAGCGAAACCCAAAAACAGTTTTGCCATCTGTAAAGGTGGACGTGATTTTGACCGGATCTGGACCTGTTCCGATTCTGTCAATTGTGGCGGCCATGGCGCGATCTGGATCTTCGTCCAATCCATTGGCCAACAGGGTAAGAAAGATCATTTCGCTATCGGTTGATCCGGTCCTGCATGCATACAAGTGATCCGGCAAATCCTGTTCCAGCTGACGTTCGATCGCCGCGAAATGGGGTACCTGTCCGTTGTGACAAAACGACCACTGCCCATAGCTGAACGGGTGACAGTTCTGGCGGGTCGTCGCGCCGACGGTTCCAGCGCGCACATGTGCCAGAAACAGACGAGACCGAACCATGCGGCATAGGCTCGTCAGGTTACAATCCGCCCAAGCGGGCAACACATCGCGATAAATCCCAGGTTTTTCATCCCGATCATACCACGCGATTCCAAACCCATCGCCATTCACCGCAAGCTTAGCTTCGGTTGCGTGCTGGCTTTGTTCCAGCAGGGAATGACGGGGCCGTACAATGATATTTTCAAGCGGAATGGGTGGCCCACAGTAGGCTGCCAAGCGGCACATGTCAGTGACGGTCCGCAATTTTTGCGTTTAGGCGCGCAAGGATCCGGCTGGCGGTTGTTTCACACACGGCAGGGACAATCGCATGCACAAGGGCAGCACCTGCGGCCAGCCCCATCCACCCTGCAAAACTGGCCGCGAATGCCATGTGTTGAAAATAGGTTTCGTCCACGCTGGCGGGGTGGTCGCGAAACCAACGATCCAAAACCGAAGGGCGATTGGTGGGGCTAAGGTCTGACATGGCAGGGCTCCTGTGTGTGGCGTTTGCACAAGAGTACCGCGATAACCGTACAATTACGTCCCAAAGTAGATGGTCAAATCAATCTTCATTGGGATACTGTCCCAACATGGAGCAAAAATTAGACAATATTGATCATCGAATCCTATCGATTCTGCAAAATGATGCCACTGTATCGGTCGATGCGGTTTCGGAACAGGTGGCCCTGTCACGCAACGCATGCTGGCGACGTATCAAAGCAATGGAGACCAGCGGCGTGATCCGCGCCCGCGTGGCATTGCTGGATGCCAAACACATTGGCTGCCCGTTAACAGCGTTGGTTTTGATCCGCACAGATCATCATTCAGACGCGTGGCGCCGTGATTTTGCCGCTGCGATTGCCGCCCTCCCCGAGGTAACGACAGCCCAGCGTATGACCGGTGATCTCGATTATGTGTTGATGGTGCGCCTTGCGGATGTTGCGGCCTACGATCTATTTTACAAAAGACTCACGGCACGCATTTCCGTGTCAGATATTTCTGCCAGCTTTGTCATGGAAGACATCAAACACACCACGGCTCTTCCGCTGTAAGACCCGCAAAGGACATCCGAATGGACGACAAGATCGCAACCTCTGCTGAGGCACTTGAGGCCGCGGCGATCCCGCAGCTGCACGAAGTTCACACCGATCCAGAAGCAAAAACGCCGGCACCTGTCGCATCTGATGCGCCCAAAAGCCCAGCGCGGTGGGCCTATGAACGCTTGATCGCCTATATCCAGAATTTCGAAAGCACATTGGACAATGAACACGAAGTTGCCATGGGGTTCGCAGGTGACGATTCCGGTGTCATCAAAATTGAAGGCATGGGGTATTATGACCCTGACATCATTACCTTCTACGGATCGGACCCATCTGGCACCAAAACCCAGTTGATCCAGCACGTCACGCAGTTGTCCGTGATGCTGCGGGCCTTGCCCAAACAGGTTGCCGCATCTGAACCGACACGGATCGGGTTTCGGTTGGCTCAGGATCTTGAACCAGCGCGCAAAGACGCGCCTGCGACATCTGATGGGGCTGACAACGCCGACTGAATCGGCTAGTGCGAAGCAAAGCTAGAAAAGGAACAAATCATGGCTGATCATAAACACGGCGAAATGGACATTTCCGTTCAGGAAAAGACCTTTAATTCCTTCATGAGCATGACAACCAAAGCGACGGTGATCATCATTGTTTCGCTGGTTTTGCTGGCGTTGATCAACGGATAATCCAGATATGAAGCGCCGCACCTTTGTCATGTCCGCCCCCATGTTGGCCCTTGCGGGTTGCGGTGGGGTTTTGCGCGAAGAAGTGCTGGCGCCACAATCCGCAATTGATCGGGTGGCCTACGTTCATCCGGGGCCAAAGCGGCTGACGCTTTTGACGATGAAGAACACAGGATCGGGCAACGGGGCGCACACGGGGTTGATGATCAACGCCAGTCAGCGTGTGTTGTGGGATCCTGCGGGAACGTTTGGTAGTCCTTCGATCCCCGAACGCAACGATGTTCATTTTGGGATCACGCCGCGGATTGAACAATTTTACATCTCTTTTCACAGCCGCATCACCTATTTCACGTTGATACAAGAGGTCGATGTCCCAGCGGAAACCGCTGAAATGGCGCTTCGGTTGGCGATTGCCAACGGACCCACGCCCAAGGCCGCCTGTACGCGACACACATCCGCGATGCTTGGCCAACTGCCGGGGTTTGACATCCGGACATCGTTCTTTCCGAACAATTTGTCGGATCAATTTGCGAAAATTCCGGGTGTGCGCAGCCGTGAATATCGCGAAACGGATGATGATGATAAATCCGTTGCAGCGGCAGAAATCGATGCTGCGTTGCGTACGGATCAATAAGCGCCCAGCGCCCAGACCATTCCAAATAGCGTCAGCCCACCGCACGTAATGGCCGCGACGACATTGCGGGTGAGTATCCCGATGGCAAACGTCACCAATGCCGCGCTGAGGCGGGCGGGATCAACAGCCCCCCCTGTTGCCGCGGGCCAAAGCACAAGCGGCGCAACCAAACCGGGCAGGACGGCAACTGCCGTGTAGCGCAGATGGCGCAACACCCATTCAGGCAAATGCTTGCCCCCGATTAATCCTAAGAACGAGAATCGGATCAGGTAGGTGCCGATGCCCAGCACCATGATGATTGTCCAGATATACGGATCCGTCATGCGACACCCCGCCGTGACATCCAGAGTTCAACCTGCGCGCCAACCATCATTGCAGCCGCGGCCGCGCCAAGCAGACCCAAATTATAGGGCAACGGCGACAATATCAGCGCCAACACAATTGATGTAACCGCGGCCAGCATGTGCGCCAATGTGCGCATCATCGGCGCAATGATCGCCAGAAAACAAATCGGCACCGCAAAGTCCAAGGCCATCCATTCGGGGATCCCTTCGCCGAGCCAAATGCCCAGCGCGGTCGCCACCACCCACATCGGACATACCGGTGTGACGGCTCCGAAAAAGAACGCCACGCGTTGTGGCACCGTCAAATCAGGTTGGTCTTCGAACCGATTGACCGACACCGCATAGCTTTGATCGACATTCACATAGGCAATAAGTGCGCGTTGCCACAAAGGCGCGTTTCCCATCCAAAGCGCCAAAGACGCAGAATACATCGCCATACGCAGGTTTACGGCCAAGGCCGTTGCGATCACGATCAGAATTGGCGCGTCTTCGACCATCAATTGCAACGCGGCAAATTGTGACGCGCCAGCAAAAACCACCGACGAAAATGCCATTGTTTGCACGGTCGTGAACCCGGCTTCGGTGGCGACAACACCAAACAGCAAACCAAAGGGCATCACCACCAACAAGAATGGCACGCCTTCGCGAAAGCCCGCCCAATAGTATGATTTCGCGATAGCACCCGACATGAAGCTGTCCTACATTTTGCCCCAACCGCCATAGCTGGGGCCCTGCCCTTTGACAACGCTGATCCGGAAAGGCCCTATATGCGTGAACCTGTTGGACTGATCCTTTCGGGGGGGCGTGGCACACGTATGGGGAACGTGGCCAAGGCGGATCTGTTACTGGGCGATACGCGCCTGTTGGATCGCTGCATCGCGCGCCTTGATCCACAAGTGCGTGCGATTGCGGTGAATTCAAACGATCCCGTCACGACACAAAGACCCGTCATCGCGGACACCCTGCAAGGGCACCTTGGGCCCCTTGCAGGGGTTTTGACTGGTTTGGAATGGGCAGAAACACAGGGCGCGTCACACGCGGTAAGTGTGGCCGTGGACACCCCGTTCTTTCCGTGTGATTTGGTGCCCCATCTGATTGTGGCAGGGCAATCCCACCCGGATGGTTTCGCGATTGCCGGCACGGCGGCGGGGGATCACGCCACCTTTGGTATATGGCCTGTGGCATTGCGGCGCCGATTGGAGGACTTCCTAACGTCGGGCGAACGAAAGGTCCGCGCGTTTGCCCAGATGCAGGGGGCAGCCAAGGCAATGTTTCCGGATGAACAGGCCTTTTTCAACATCAACACCCCTGATGATCTGGCGCAGGCGCACAGGTGGCTGTGATGTTCGACACGATTGTTACGGTTGATTGGTCCGGCGGGATTCAAAAACCTGCCGCTCCTTGCAAAGATGCGATTTGGGCCAGCGTATGGCAATCAGGTCACCACAAAGTCCCGCAGTATTTTCGATCGCGGCAGATGGTTGAACCGTGGCTAGATGACTTAATCAAACACGAAACGGACGCGGGGCGGCGAACCTTGATCGGGTTTGATTTTGCTTTTGGGTATCCTGATGGATTTGGCGCGGCATTAACCGGCTCGGATGATCCGTTCGCGGTTTGGGCCTGGTTTGCTGAGCGTGTGATCGACACGCCCAATATGAACAACCGCTTTGCACTGGCCAGTGAGATCAACGCACAATTCGGCGGTTGTGGCCCGTTCTGGGGGTGCCCTAAATCTGCCGCCACACCCCATCTTTCAACTCACAAATCCAATCGTGATACTGTGCCATTTCGCGATTGGCGAACGGTTGAGGCCCGCACAAAAGGCCCGTTCAGCGTGTGGCAATTGGCCTATCCTGGATCAGTCGGATCGCAGGTCATTATGGGGCTGCCCGTGCTGCACCGTTTGCGCCACGCCAACCCTGGGCAAATCGCCGTCTGGCCGTTCGAACCATTGGATCGCCCCGTCGCCTTTGTTGAAATCTGGCCGTCGCTTTACAAAACCGAAATCGCCAAAGGGCCTTACGACCATTGGATTACAGACGCCGCTCAGGTGCATGTGCTGACACAGATCATTGCCGGGATGTCCCCCGATGATCTTGCTAAGACGTTGGACGTTGCGACCACAAACGAAGGCTGGATATTCGGAGTCACGCCATGAAAATCGCCATCGGGTTTGAAGATCACGAACGTGCGCAAGTCGCGGCGATGTATTGGTCGGCGTTTGGGCAAAAGTTAGGGCGCGTGATGGGGCCAGAACGCCGCGCGATTGGGTTTATTCATGACGTTCTTGACCCGACACATGCGCTATGCGCGCGCAATGGCGCTGGGGTTTTGTTGGGTGTTGTGGGATTCAAAACCTATGATGGCGCACTGGTAGGTGGGTCGTTTCGTGATTTGGCCCATCATTACGGATGGTTGGGCAGCACATGGCGGATTGCGTTGTTGGCGTTGTTGGAACGCGACAGCGAAAATCAAAGGTTCTTAATGGACGGCATCTTTGTCAGCCTAGCGGCGCAGGGCAAAGGCGTTGGAACGGCACTGTTGGACGCGATCTGCGATGAGGCCGCAACACGGGGCTACACAGAAGTTCGCTTAGATGTGATCGACAGCAATCCGCGCGCGCGTGCGTTATATGATCGACAAGGGTTCGTCGCGGGCGGCGTACAGCGCCTTGGTTTTTTGTCCCACGTGTTCGGGTTCAAAAGCGCGACGACGATGATCCGGCGGGTTTAGTCGAATGCGCCTGTCACACGGCCAAGCAACATAAACGCGCGGCTGGTGCGGGTTTCGGCCAATGCAGCGATGTCTTCGTCTGTGGCTTCGCCTTCGAACGCAACAAGCATTTGGTCATACTTGCGCAGAAAATGGTGGGCCGTATCGCGAAAGATCGCGTCTTCGCGCATACGTCCGGCCGTAAGCGCCAGCGAAGAACGATCCCGAATACCACCCAATGCAGCAACCGTTTTGCCCCGTTCACCATTCGCAAATCGGCGCCAAATTTCAGGGCGCGCACGGTCTGGGCGCAGATCATCCATGTAAATGCCGTCTTGAGACAACAACGTCAGCACGTCCTGACTGGCCTGAATAAGCTGTTTCGCGCTGCGATCCTTAAGCGCGCGACGCAGTGCTGCAAAGCCCACTTCATCGCCTTCCGTGTCGGGAAAGTTCAGGGCCCGTACCAAATCCTGTTTCGAAATCGGCGGCGCGATGTCTTCGGCTGTGGTGCCCAGCGCGAGACGAGGCTGTTCATCGCCTGTAGGCACTTTGGCAGGGGTGGGTGCGGGTTCGATCCGCGCATTCGGGCGTGTGGTCGCGAACGTTGCCAACGCGGTTTCTGTTTTCTGGGTCGCGCGGGCGATTTCATTCAGCTTGCGTTCGACGGTTGGTTCGATCCCCGAACCGCGTTGCTGGCGATCCGCAACGTAGGTTTGGCGCATCGCATCAATTGCGGCCTGCAAACGCTGGCTTTCTTCGCGCACAACGCGCGCGGACCGCGCAGCCATTGCCGCAATCCAAACCATCGCAATGGGCAAAAAGATCGCCATCAAGGTCATGACGAAACGTAAGGAATCGACTGTCGTTGCTTCTTCCCCCTCGGACGGGAGAACAAGGAAAAACAACGCGACTCCAACCAGCCAAATCAGGCTGATCACAATCGCGATGATTTCGATCGCTGTGACACGCGGGTCTTGTGTGCGTGCTTGCCCGCGCTGCGCGTCGTTTGATTTGCTGGGGCCATCCGCCATTTTTTGGATCCGGACCTTATTTAAAGACGATTTCAAGGATCTCGTAGGACTTCACACCGCCCGGTGTGCGCACCTCTACGCTGTCACCGTCTTCTTTGCCAATCAAGGCCCGCGCAATCGGGGATTTCATGTTCAACAATCCGTTTTCGATGTCGGCTTCGTATTCCCCGACAATCTGATAGGTCGTTTCTTTGTCTGTGTCTTCATCAACCAGCTTAACATGGGCCCCGAATTTGATCGCGCCAGACAGTTTGCTTGGGTCGATCACATCGGCAAGGGAAATCACCCCTTCGAGCTCTTTCACCCGACCTTCGATGAAGGACTGTTTTTCTTTCGCAGAATGGTATTCCGCGTTTTCGGACAGATCGCCATGTTCGCGCGCTTCTGAAATTGCACGGATGATGGCCGGTCGTTCGACAGATTTCAGATGCTTGAGTTCGGCATCAAGTTTGTCAAATCCAGCACGTGTCAGCGGTATCTTGTCCATTGCGGTCTTCCCTAATGGTCAGGTTTCCAAGTGCGTATGTTTAACCCGCACGGCTTGGCGTTCTCAAGGGGGATCACGCGACAACGCGCGGTTATTTGTCGACGCAACGTTTAAGGCGCAATCGCGCAATTTTATGTCGCGGCGAGATTGCCCAGCCTTTCAGTTCGCGTTAGCAAGTTACGACCGCAATTTGCACAGCCGCAGGGAGGCTTTTGATGGCCGATATTGAACGCGAATCGATGGAATATGATGTTGTTATTGTGGGCGCCGGGCCCGCAGGGCTTTCTGCCGCGATCCGTCTGAAACAGCTTGATGAAAACCTGAACGTGGTTGTGCTTGAAAAAGGCTCCGAAGTTGGGGCGCATATCTTGTCTGGCGCGGTCCTTGACCCATCAGGTCTGGACGCTTTGATCCCGGATTGGAAAGAAAAAGGCGCGCCTTTGAACACGCCTGTCACCAAAGACAATTTCTACGTGCTCGGCGAAGCTGGAAAAATCCGTATCCCGAATTTTCCGATGCCGCCGCTGATGAACAACCACGGCAACTACATCGTATCTATGGG
>CAYOSK010000076.1:0-12723 GCA_964406585.1 uncultured Octadecabacter sp.
GCGAAACATTGGCGGCCAGTGGCATTAGCCCTACGGTTGCGGACGCGCGGTTCGCCAAGCCATTAGACCGAGATATGATTTTAAAACTTGCAGGTGATCACGAAGCGCTGATTACCGTAGAAGAAGGCGCCGTGGGTGGGTTTGGGTCACACGTCGCGCAGCTTTTGGCGGACGAAGGTATTTTCGATCATGGTTTGAAATTCCGATCCATGGTCTTGCCGGACGAGTTCATCGATCAAGCAGGGCCACGCGAAATGTATGATGTGGCGGCGATGAACGCCGAGCATATTGTTGGGAAAGTCATGTCTGTTCTGGGTATTGGCGTTTTGAACAAGCATGCGTGACGGGGATGACGCTGTTTGAGCCTTTGGGCTCAAATGCGCCCCACCCACCGTCCCTTTATTTCGGCAAGCGTTTTTCGATTTCATCGAGTTTGCGCATGACTTCGTCGCGATAGGAATCTGTTGCTTCATTTGCTTCTTCTTGGTGCGCATCCTGCATGGAGTTTACGATCAAGCCGACCAGCAGGTTCACCACGGCGAAGGTTGTCACCATGATGAAGGGAACGAAGAACGCCCAAGCGTATGGGAATTCAATCATAACCGGCCTGACAATGCCCATGGACCAGCTTTCCAGAGTCATGATTTGAAACAGACTATAGGCTGAGGCACCTAGGCTTCCAAACCATTCAGGGAACGCTGCACCAAACAATTTCGTCGCCATGACCGAGCCGATATAAAATATCAACGACATCAACATAAAGACACTTCCCATGCCGGGCAGGGCTGTCAGGAAACCTTCGACCACACGGCGCAGGCTTGGCGTGGCTGAGATCACACGCAACACCCGCAATATCCGCAAAGCGCGAAGAACAGACAAAGACTGGGCGGCGGGGACCAATGCGATACCGACAATGACAAAATCGAAAATATTCCAACCGGAACGGAAAAAGCTAAACCGATGCGCAAACAGTTTTGCCAGTATTTCAACAATGAAGACACCTAAGCAGAAGGTATCGAGCGCGTAGATTAAGGGTCCGACCGCAGCCATGACGGTTGGTGACGTTTCTAGACCGAGGATAATCGCATTGAATAAAATGATGACAATGATCGCGTTTTGAACAAACGGGCGGTCAAGATATTCGGCGGTTTTTTCTCGCAGTGTCATGGGGAACGTTCCTTTATCCCTGCCCATATGGTGCGGCAGGCCCTGTGTCGCAAGATGTGCGCCCTAGAGGGTTTTGGTTTCGGCCGCCAGCAGCCCTGCCAGACCGGACCTGTAATCCGGATAGATTAAGTTTACGCCAAGTTCGGATTTGATGCGGGAATTATCAACCTTTTTACTTTCTGCATAAAAGCTGCGGGCCATTGGCGTCATTTCGGCGATTTCAAAGTCGATGGAAGGCGGAACTGGCAGACCCAACAGCTCGGCTGCATGGGCGATAACGTCTTCGGGCGGGGCAGGGTCATCATCGCAAAGGTTATAGATCGCGCCTGCGTTCGGTTGGTTTATGGATGCTGCGATCACCTGCGCGATGTCGTCGACATGAATGCGCGAAAACACTTGACCTTTTTTGATAATCCGCCGCGCGGTGCCATTGCGGACCTTGGCAAACGGGCCGCGACCCGGGCCGTAGATCCCCGCAAGGCGAAATATATGAAGTGGAAGGCCCATAGACTGCCATGCCGTTTCTGCCTCGACCCGCATTTGCCCGCGTTTGGTTGATGGCGTCAGCGGCGTCGTTTCATTAACCCACCCGCCCTGGTGATCGCCGTACACACCAGTTGTTGAAAGATAGCCGACCCATTCGAATTGGTCCCGCCGCGCCGCGATATCAGCATGCAGTTCGTTCAAAACGGGATCGCCCTCTGCAGAAGGCCCCGCAGAGATCAATAAATGTGTCGCCGCGTCTAAAGCAGGCGAAAGATCAGCCCCGGGCCAAATTCGGGGTTCGGTTCCGATTGCCATCAGGTTAGCGGCCTTGTCTTGTGATCGGGTGGTGCCAATCACACGCCAATCGTCGGGCAAAAGGCGGGTCAGCGCACGGGCACTATACCCGTGGCCGAAAGAGAGAAGTGTTTTCGTCATAGCCTTTGGTCGCGTACCCAGCGCCATTGCGCAAGCGATCTTGCAAGCATGGCGGATTTTTTGGTGCTACCTGCGGCACCTGAACCTCTGGGCTTGCCTTAGAACGCGACTTGGCAGATGTTCTGCGCATGAAAAAGATACTTCTCTTGAACGGGCCGAACCTGAACCTTCTTGGTCAAAGACAGCCGGAAATTTATGGTTCTGAAACGCTTGAAGATGTGGTGAAGACCTGTGCATTGCTGGCCGCCGAATTGGGTCAGGACATTGATGCACGCCAATCCAATCATGAGGGCGTTTTGGTGGATTGGATACAAGAGGCGCGGGGCGTCTTTGATGCAGTCATCATAAACCCCGGCGCATTGAGCCATACATCCGTTGCTATTCTTGACGCGCTCAATGCGTTCGAGGGCCCCGTAATGGAAGTGCACATTTCAAATATTCATAAACGCGAACGGTTTCGTCATCATTCCTATGTTTCGGGACGGGCCGAAGGTGTAGTGGCTGGTTTTGGAACCCAAGGGTATCAATTCGCGATGCACCGTTTGGCTGTCTTGCTGGCCTAGCGACCCTTCCAGATTGGATCACGTTTTTCGGCAAACGCCTTTGCACCTTCAAGTTGGTCGTCGCTGGAATACAACTGATCGATACTTGCGAGTTGGCGCTGCGTTATGCGGTTCATAGCGTCTTGAAATTTTGCGTCTTCGGCATCGCGAACCACGTCTTTTATCGCGGCATAAACCAGCGGAGGTCCAGAGGCGAGCAAGCGCGCCATATCCCATGCCTGCCCCATAAGATCGGTTTGTGGATAGGCATGATTAATAAGGCCCCAATTTAGTGCCTCATTCGTGTCAAACCAACGACCAGTGAGCAAAAGTTCCATAGCGATATGATATGGAATGCGTTTGGGCAACTTAATGCTGGCCGCGTCGGCGATTGTGCCGGATCGGATTTCTGGCAGGGCAAAGGTGGCGTGATCCGCGGCCAAAATGATGTCTGCAGATAGCGCTAGTTCCAGCCCGCCACCGCAGCAAATGCCATTCACGGCTGCGATGACAGGTTTGTTCATTCCGCGAAGTTCTTGCAGGCCTCCGAAGCCCCCGACGCCGTAATCGCCATCAACTGCATCCCCATCTGCCGCTGCCTTTAGATCCCAGCCTGGGCAAAAGAATTTGTCGCCGGCACCTGTGATGATCGCGACCCGTAGCTCGACGTCGTCGCGAAATTCGGCAAACACATCGCCCATAATTTTACTTGTCGCTAAATCAATCGCGTTGGCCTTCGGGCGGTCCAAAGTCACTTCCAAAATTGCGCCATCGCGACGGGTTCTGATCGGGTTAGTCATGACGTTTCCTTATGATGGCATCGGCGGCAATAGCCTGCGTTGGTGTGGCGATCAGTGGGTTTACTTCAACCTCTTCGACGGTACTGATGTGGGATAGGACATAGGATTGAATGGCGATGATTGTATCCAGAATGGAATCAAGATCAGGCGCAGCTTGGTTGCGATACCCGCGCAACATTGGCGCCATTCTAAGCTGCGTTAGTGCCTGTTTCAAAGCGCCCCTTTCGACGGGAACAAGTAAAGAAATGCTATCTTTCAGTATCTCTGAATAGATACCTCCAGCACCGACTGTCAAAATGAAACCATGTGCTGGATCCTTGACGATACCAATCAAAAACTCAACAACACCGCCCTCAATCATATCTTCCAATAGAAAAGATGCGCTTTGCATCTTTGCGCCTGCATCAAGAACATCACTTGAGGTTTCCAGGCCCAAAGCAACGCCGCCACTATCGCTTTTGTGGGCGTCACCGACGGATTTGAGCACGAAGGGACCAGCCGATTGATCGGCAAGGAGAGCCAATTCATTAAGTGAACCTACCGTGACGTTTGGCGTCGTTACGCCGGCTGCGCGAAGTTCGGCCTTTGCTTTATCTTCCGTAAGTAGAATTGCCTCCTGCAAGGGGGGTGACAAGATAAGATCAAGTGTCGACGGGGATGTTACCCGTGCCGCAACGGTTGCGGAAATTGCATCTGTTAGACCGCCCAGTGGGATGATCCCTCCGTTCAGTAGACGATTGGCAATCTGTTCCGGCATCAATTCTGGCAGCGTGGCAACCATAGCTATTTGACCGCCCGTTTTTGAACGCGTCGCCAGTGCAGCATCCACCGCGCAATCCCAATCAGATGGATCACACCGATCGGCGCGCGGGAAGTCCACGATCAGCAGTGTTAAGGCAATTTCAGGGTCTATCATTGCGCAAAAGGCCTTTGTCATCGCCGTGGTGTCACGCCAGATATACGTGTGATAGTCGAGTGGATTGGCCAAGGTTACTTTTGGACCCAGCGCGTCCGAAAGGTCTTCACGTTGGCGTGGATTCAGCGGTGGAAAACTGAGCGGAGTGTCATGGGCGAGATCGGCGATCAAACTCGCCTCTCCACCAGAACAGCTGATCGATGCAATGCGCCCTGTCGGCAATGGACCCGCGACATGCAGTATTTTCAGGGTTTCAATGAAAGTTGTCAGATCATGAACGCGCGCAATTCCCAAGTGATCCAGGACAGCTTGCGCGCCGATATCTTCGCCTGCCATTGACGCTGTGTGAGATACCGTCGCGCGCTTTGCCTCTCCGGATTTACCGACCTTTATGGCGACCAATGGGATTTTTTTGGCATAGGCGCGTTTGGCAAGGGCCTGCCATGCCAACAGGTCTTTGAAACCTTCAATGTGAAAACCGATGGCAGAAACCCGAGGATCGTCCAGCATCGCATCTGCAATTTCGGCCATAGACAGCTGTGCTTGGTTCCCGCATGTGACGACATAGGCAATCGGCAATGCGCGGTTCTGCATTGTCAGATTTATGGCGATGTTCGAACTTTGCGTTAGGATTGCAACGCCGCGTTCAACAGGCACACAACCATGCTGATCGGGCCAAAGGTTGGCCCCATCCAATGCGTTAATCATGCCATAACAGTTTGGCCCGAGGATCGGCATGTCGCCTGCGGCCTTCAGAAGCTGAATGTTCGCCTCTGTGCCGTCGTCGGTCTCACCAAAGCCACTTGCGAAACATACGGCGCCCCCTGTTCCCATGCGTGCCAATCGCTCGATTACGCCAATGGTGGCATCGCGGTTAATACCAACAAAGACAGCATCCGGAACATTGGGCAAATGCTGGGCGGTGGGATAGGCTTGCAAATCACAGATGTCTTCGGCGCGTGGATGAACGGGCCAAATGGCACCTTCATATCCAGACTTCACAAGCTGCTGTATGACCGATCTGCACCATGCCCCGCCACCGATCACTGCGATTGATTTTGGACGAAGGAGACGAGAAAGATCGCGTTTCATCGCCGAATTATCCCAAACGTCATGCACCCAGTTCCCGGAGCAATTCGCGGCTGATTATGTGACGTTGGATTTCTGATGTACCGTCCCAAATACGTTCCACGCGGGCGTCGCGCCAAAACCGTTCCAATGGATAGTCATCCATCAATCCCATACCTCCATGAATTTGGATGGCAGCATCGGTCACGCGGGCCAACATTTCCGATGCGTAAAGCTTTGCAGACGCGATTTCACGGTTTGCGGGCAGCCCTTGATCAAGCCTATCTGCACTGGCCAATGTCAAAAGGTCAGCCGCATCAATTTCGGTAATCATATCGGCAAGCTGAAAGCTCACCCCTTGGAATTTCCCAATCTTTTGCCCGAACTGTTCGCGTTCGGCGGCATAGCCAAGCGCATAGTCGAACACGCGGCGCGCGCGACCCACCGACATTGTGGCGACGGTGATCCGCGTCGCATAAAGCCATTCGTTCATCACTGCGAAACCGCCATCAACTTCGCCCAGCACTTGGGCGTTAGGCAGGCGACAATCATCAAATTCAAGGATCATATTTTTGTACCCGCGATGAGACACGGATTTGTATCCGTCACGGATGCTAAAGCCCGGGGTTCCGCGATCCACGAGGAAAGTTGTGATGCGTTTCTTGGGGCCTCGCGGGGTTTGATCTTCGCCGGTGGCCACAAACACGATGAGAAAATCGGCGTGATCCGCCCCCGAAATAAAGTGCTTGGTTCCGTTGATAACCCAGTCGCCCCCGTCACGCACTGCGCTGCATTTCATACCTCGCACATCTGACCCTGCACCTGGTTCAGTCATCGCCAAGGCATCCATACGATCCCCCCGAATGGCAGGGTCGCGATAGCGTTCAATCTGTTCACCTTCACAGGCCATAAGGATATTCTGGGGTCGTCCGAAAAAATGGTTCAACGCCATCGATCCACGACCAAGCTCACGTTCAACTAACGCAAATTCCACGTGGTTGAGACCTGCGCCGCCTGCGCTTTGCGGGAAATTACAGGCGTAGAACCCAAGCTCGATTGTTTTTCGTTTGATCTCGTCGGCGATTTCTTGAGGCACTTCGCCCGTGCGCTCAACAAGGTCTTCGTGTGGGTAGATTTCGTTTTCAACAAAGCTGCGGACAGTATCCGCGATCATTTGATGTTCGTCAGTCAGGCCATAAACGGTCATGTCAGGCACCTTTCAAAATAGAGAAAACAGGCGAGGTAGAGCCTATTTTCGCCCAAGTCGGCGGGTGCTGGTCCAGCGTTTGAGGTCTTCGAAGAAGGTCATGTGTACATTTGCTTTTTGCGGGCGCGGGTTTCGTCGGTCGCTTGCGCTGTGCCGTCGTGATAGCTGCCGAACCAGCGGTCCCACGGCATTTCAACCGTACCGTAATTGCACTCAAAATAGCGGTGATGAAGCTGATGGAAGAAAACGCCCATGCGCATCTGTTTGTTGTCTTTCACCACCAGCTCTTCGAAGCCCGAGTGGCTGAAAACGGGGTGGGTGGATTGCACATAGCCATGGAACAACACGTGCAGCGGATGGCTGGGCACGATCAAGTGGATCGCGAAGTTGGTGTAGAACAGCAGGTGTTCGATCGGGTGCATAGAGATCCCAGACCACGGTCCGACGTTGATGTTGCGGTGATGCAGGCTGTGCGCGATTTTATAGAGCGGCGGCCAATGCAGTAGGCGGTGCACCCAGTAGAAGTGAAAGCTGCTCCAGATCGGGATCAGGACAAAGAACGCGATGAACCAGATCGGGTTGTCGGGGAAAAACAGTGACGGAGCATAGCCGTTGGCCATGGCCCAGAACACGAGGACTTGGGCGGCGGTCCAGAGCGTAATACCGGATGCTATGTGCCAGAACATATTGTCGAGCACTTGGTTATTGAAGGTAAACGAACCGTTCTTGCGGTTTTGGTCGCGGGGGTCGAATTTCGACGCGTCCCCCTGACCTTTGCGCATAATCAGCCAGTAGTGCAGTGTGCCAGCGCAAAGGCATTGTGGCACCAGATTGATTAGCCAGAGTTGGATGACCCAGCTCCACCGCAGGGTTTGCATCGTCTCTAATGCAGGCAAAAACGCGAAATAGGCAACGAGGGTGATCACTAGACACAGTGTCGTGGTTGAGATTTCGAACCAGAAGGCCGCATACCATTTGAAGATGGCTCGTGGGTTTGGTGGCCACTGAAACAGCGGGTTTTGGGCGATGGGCGTGGGCGGGCGGTGGTTCCAACGGCCTGCTTCACGCGCTTCTGGATCGGTGGCGTCAGTTGGCATAGGTTGATCCTTCCTCGTCCAAGATGGCCTTTAGCTCGGCCAGATGCCGTTCGTCCTGTTCTGGATAATCCTCAAGTTCTTGCGCCGTCTTTTCGGCGATCTCATCCGATAACACGCGCAGGGGCTGGCCTGTTTGCAATGCACGGATATAGGTTTCGGCGGCGCGTTCGAAATAATACAGGCGGTTGAACGTTTCCGCGACAGTCGCTCCGATGATCATAATCCCGTGGTTGCCCATGATCATGACCTTTTGTTTGGGATCATCCAAAAGGGCAGCGCAACGCTTTCCTTCTTCTTCAAACGCCAATCCGCCGTAATGGTCATCAATCACGTAGCGGTTAAAAAATGTCGCACAGTTTTGATCAATTGGTGGCAGGCGACTATCCCTAAGCGTTGCTAAAACCGTCGCATGGATCGAATGAACATGCATCGCGCATCGCGCATGGGGGCAATGCCGGTGAATGCCGCCGTGCAGCCCCCACGCTGTAGGGTCAGGTGCGTTTGGGCCGTTCAGGGTATCAGGGTCGTTTGCGTCAACCAGGATCATGTCGGATGCTTTGATGCGGGAAAAATGCATCTGGTTGGGGTTCATCAAAAACCGTGTACCGTCGTCATTTATTGCAAAACTAAAATGGTTCGCGACGCCTTCATGCATGTTTAAACGAGCCGTCCAACGGAATGCAGCAGCAAGATCAACGCGATCCTGCCAATGATCTAGATTGGGTCTGAGGTCGGTTACTGACATGCGCGATCTCCTTTGGAGACAGCCAACACCACAGATGCCTAGCTGGCTAGTGAAAAAGCGACATCTTAGGGGTCTTGCGAATGTGCAAGGTCTGGTAGATTATTATGTATGAATGCTCATCGACATATTTTTGATATCCGCCGCAGGTTAGACTGCGGCGTTTTTGGTATTTGAAAGCAATAATAACACAAGAGGCACAAAACCCATGATGAAATCAGACGCCCATCTGCCAGTCGTATCGCCAGACGTTCCAGCCGCCAAGGAGTTTACAGACCCAAAGGCCGCAGTTGCCCATCTGCAAAAATTGTATGAAATCGCGGTCGAATTTCTGACAAAGACGTTCTCGGATCATGTTACAGGTCCACGCCCTGATCACCGTTTTCGTGCGTTTTACCCAGAAATCAGAATTCGCACGTCTACATATGCCCAGACCGATTCACGTCTTAGTTTTGGGCACGTGGCGGGCCCGGGAACCTATTCAACAACGGTGACGCGCCCCGATTTGTTTGAGGGGTATCTTGAACAACAGATCAGGCTCTTGATCGAAAACCATGACGAACCTGTCGTTATTGGCACGTCGAAGACGCCGATGCCGATGCATTTTGCAGTTTCCGGAGAGGTTGCCGTGCCGCAAGAGGGTGCAATTGAATTTACGTTGCGCGATGTGTTTGACGTCCCCGATTTGGCGACCACTAACGACGATATTGTCAACGGTCTGGATTTCAAACATGAAGACGGTTCCAGCCCGTTGGCGCCGTTTACTGCCCAACGCATTGATTATTCGCTCGCGCGTTTGCAGCATTACACAGCGACCAAAGCAGAGCATTTCCAAAACCACGTTTTGTTCACGAACTATCAGTTCTACGTTGAGGAGTTCGAAAGCTATGCCCGCAAAATGCTGGCCGATCCAAACAGTGGGTACGTGTCCTTCGTCAGCACTGGAAATCAGGTAATCACAGACGCAGACGCGCAGTTAACAGTGCCGGAAAAGATGCCACAAATGCCTACCTATCATTTGTGCCGAAATGACGGATCGGGAATTACATTGGTCAACATCGGTGTTGGCCCATCCAACGCAAAGACCGCGACGGATCATATTGCCGTGTTGCGGCCCCATGCATGGCTCATGGTGGGGCATTGTGCGGGCTTGCGAAATTCACAGCGTCTTGGTGATTTCGTGCTGGCACATGGGTATCTTCGCGAAGATCACGTGTTGGATGATGATTTGCCGGTTTGGATGCCAATTCCTGCACTGGCTGAAATTCAGATTGCGCTTGAAGATGCGGTTGCGTCCGTGACGGAACTGGAAGGATTTGAACTTAAGCGGATCATGCGGACGGGCACTGTTGCAACCATTGATAATCGCAATTGGGAACTACGCGACCAGTCCGGACCAGTTCAGCGGTTGAGCCAATCGCGCGCGATCGGTCTTGATATGGAAAGTGCGACGATTGCTGCGAACGGATTTCGGTTTCGGGTTCCCTACGGCACTCTGTTGTGCGTGTCTGACAAACCTTTGCACGGCGAACTAAAGCTGCCTGGCATGGCGTCGGATTTCTACAAGACCCAAGTTTCGCGCCATTTGATGATCGGAATTCGTGCGATGGAAAGGCTGCGGGAAATGCCGCTAGAGCGTATTCACAGCCGAAAACTGCGCAGTTTCGAGGAAACGGCGTTCTTATAAATCCCGAATTCGGGGGTATTTACCCACAATATGCGGTTTTTCACTTGTAATGAGCCACTATTCGTTGTGGAACGTAGGCATATACAGTTTAATGTCAGAGCAAAGAGCCCAAAAAACTGGGCACAATGAGGAGAATACCAATGGCGACGAAACCAATGACCAAGACACAGCTTGTTGCGGCACTGGCCGAAGATATGGGCACAGACAAAAAATCCGCATCCGCAGCGCTCGACGCGATCACAGGGCTGATCACGAAAGAAGTGTCCGGTGGCGGCGCTGTTACGCTTCCGGGCGTTGGCAAAATTTACTGCCGTGAACGCCCTGAGCGCATGGTTCGCAACCCAGCGACGGGTGAGCAGATCAAGAAAGAAGCCGACAAGGTGGTCAAAATGACGATTGCCAAAGCACTTAAGGATAGCGTGAACGGCTAAGGCTGATCCGATCCGAAGATTTTGGGGTCGCCTTTTGGGGCGGCCCTTTTTTGTGGGAATGTCATGAAAACGATCGACACCAAAGCAATTATTCTGGGGTTGTTGTTCGGCCTAATGTGGGCGTCGGCATTCACATCTGCACGGGTGATTGTCCAGTATGCGCCACCGCTGTATGCGCTTGCTATCAGGTTTTTGTTGTCGGGTCTTTTGGGTGTCATAGTTGCGCGCGCCTTGGGTCAAAGCTGGAACCTGACCCGCCGCCAATGGGTCGCAACACTTGCGTTCGGAGTGACCCAGAACGCGCTGTACCTGGGATTGAATTTTGTCGCCATGCAAAGCATCGAAGCGTCCCTGGCTGCGATCATCGCATCTACGATGCCGTTGTTGGTGGCTTTTGCCAGTTGGGTTGTGTTCGGCGAACGTATTCCCTTGTTGGGATTCGCGGGATTATTGGCGGGCGTTTTTGGTGTCGCGTTGATCATGGCCGCGCGATTGCAGGATGATGTGGATTTTTCGGGTTTGATCCTCTGTGTTGTGGGCGTTTTTTCCCTGACGGTGGCGACCCTTTCGGTTCGCGGTGCATCATCTGGTGGAAATTTTTTGATGATTGTTGGTTTGCAAATGCTGATCGGTTCGGCCGTTCTTTGGGTTCCAGCACTCATGTTTGAAACATTTGACGTGCAATGGACATGGCAGTTGGGCGCCGCGTTTAGCTATACCGTCTTGATCCCCGGATTAGCGGCAACAGTAATCTGGTTTTACCTCGTGGATCGTATTGGCGCGACGCGGGCGGCAGTTTTCCATTTCCTTACGCCATTTTTCGGGGTTTCGATTGCCGCATTGCTGTTGAACGAAAAGCTGAGGTCAATGGATTTCGCAGGTGTTTTGATCATTACGGTGGGCATTTTGGCCGTTCAAATTTCGAAACAAAAACCAACGGCAACGTGACGTGACAGTGAACCGCGCCTTTGGCAGTGTCCGCCCATGGATTTACTATTCGCATATCTCGCCGGTTTGCTCACGCTGATTAACCCCTGTGTGCTTCCAATTTTGCCTATCGTTCTGGCTAGCGCCGTGCAGGTCAGCCGCGCTGGGCCACTTGCCCTTGCCGCGGGGTTGAGCGTTTCGTTCGTGGTTTTGGGCGTTGGTATCGCCGCCTTTGGGCGGGTCTTAGGGATCGATAGCGATATGATTGCATTTGCCGGTGCGGTTTTGATGATAGCGTTTGGCGTGATGATGCTGGTTCCCCAAATGTCGAGCACGTTCGCAACTGCGACGGGCGGGATTGGAACAATGGCAGATGCGCAATTGGACGATCTGGACCGCTCGGGGCTGCGTGGCCAGTTTATAGGTGGTGTGCTGTTGGGTGCTGTATGGGTGCCATGCGTGGGGCCCACGCTAGGCGGCGCTATCGCGCTTGCGTCGACTGGCGAAAGCCTCGGGTGGGCAACACTGATAATGATGTTTTTTGCCGCGGGCATTTCGACAATTGTTCTTGCGCTCGGATACGGTGCGCAATCCGCAATCCGTTCGCGTCGTGATCGTTTGCGCAGTTTTGCGGCCCGCGCAAAGCCGATCATGGGAGTGGTGTTTGTTCTCACAGGGTTAGCGCTTGCGTTTGGTGTGCACAAATATGCGGAAATTTGGCTTTTGGATAACCTGCCTTTCTGGCTTCAGGACCTTTCGGTTCGCTTTTAATACTTAGGAGAGACGAATGAAACGACGTGATTTTATGATCGCTTTTGGGGCGGCTACATTGTTGCCCATAGCCGCATTGGCGGAGCCATTGATTTATTCCGAAGGCTTGGTCGAAGAGCGTTTGGCAGCGGGCGAAACAGTGTTCCTAGACTACAAGGCTGAATGGTGCACGACGTGTCGCGCGCAAGAACGAGTGATCGCGCAGATCAAAGGGGACAACCCGGCCTATGAAGAAAACGTGACATTCATTAACGTCGATTGGGATGATTTCGGCCGTTCTGACATTGTAGCCCGCTACAATGTTCCACGTCGTTCGACATTGCTCGTTCTAAAGGGTGATACGGAGCTTGGCCGCATTGTTGCCGGTACAGCACCAAGCGATATTCAAGCCCTAATGGATGTCGCGCTGAGCGCAGGGGCGTCCTAACCGATCTTGCCACGTTGGCC
>CAYOSK010000077.1:0-12715 GCA_964406585.1 uncultured Octadecabacter sp.
GTGGCCCGTGTTCATCGCCTGCAACATGTCGATAACTTCTTCACCACGGGTTTCACCCACGATGATGCGGTCAGGACGCATACGAAGCGCGTTTTTCAGACAATCACGCGGCGATACCTCGCCTTTGCCTTCGACGTTTGGTGGGCGGCTTTCCATCCGGCCAACGTGTGTTTGTTGCAGCTGAAGTTCGGCCGTGTCTTCGATTGTAAGAATGCGTTCGTCGTTGTCGATGAATGACGACAGCGCGTTCAGTGTTGTCGTTTTACCCGAACCTGTACCGCCGGACACGATCACGTTCAGACGCGTGGACACAGCCGCCTGCAAATAGGCGGCCATTTCTTCCGTAAAGGCGCCGAAGTTCACCAGATCATCGATCCCCAGCTTATCCTTTTTGAATTTACGAATGGAAACCAGGCTGCCATCCACCGCAACGGGTGGCACCATTGCGTTGAAACGTGACCCATCCTGCAAACGCGCATCAACATATGGGTTGGATTCATCAACGCGACGCCCAACGGCTGATACGATTTTATCGATGATCCGAAGCAGGTGCTTTTCGTCTTTGAACGTCACATCTGTCAGTTGCAATTTACCGTCACGTTCCACAAAAATCTGTTGCGGACCATTCACAAGAATATCGTTCACGCTTTCGTCTTGCAAAAGCGTTTCCAGCGGTCCGAGACCTTTGACTTCGAAATACAATTCCTTGCTAAGCTGCTGACGTTCTTCGCGGTTCAAAACCACGCCCATTTCATCAAGCGATTCCTGCGCGATGGCGGTGATTTCAGCTTTCAGGTCCTGTTCAGACGCATTTTCAAGCGCTGCAAGGTTGAGGTTGTCCAGCAGGGATTTGTGCAGTTCCAGCTTGATTTCACCCAACCGTTCCTTGCGCTTCTTTTCTTTATCGCCGGGCACAACGACGGCCTTCACCGGCGCTTCCTTCATCATGGATTTGCGCGGGGCTTCTGGGGCAGCGGCAGGTGCCGTCGGCATGGCAGTGACGTTATTTGCCTCGGCTTTGGGGGCTGCGGGTGCCGTCTTTTTGTACTTTGAAAACATCTGGTCCGACCTTTATGCAGTTGCGGCCATCGGGGTCTCGTTGACCTCGTGAACGGAGTTGGCCAGCTTTGCGATTTCTTTGCGCAGCGGGTTCTTGACGATGCCTTCGGCCATCGGCACACCGTGATCGGCATTTTGCGAAACGGCTTTGCCGCCGTCGGGCAATTGTACTTCGATCGAGATCCCTAAGGATTCAGCCAGCCGTTTGATCCGGCTCTTACCGTTTAGGTCAGTGAATTTGGGTGCGCGGTTCAATACGAAACGCAGCTTTTCGAATGGCAGCTGTTCAGATTGCAGAGTGCGTTTGATGCGCAAGGTGTTTTGCGCAGACCGCATGTCTAATTCAAGCGTGGCAAAGTAAACGTGCGCCGCCTGAAGAACAGTCTCAGTCCATTCTACAAATGTCTTTGGCATGTCGATAATGACATAATCGAAATTTGTACGCGCCATTTCGAGAACGCGTTCGATGTCTTCGGGCGTGACAAGATCCAGTGGAATCAAATCGGTCGGGGCCGTCAGAACCTGTAACTTCTGTTCATACGCCAACAGAGAATGCATGAAGCTTTCGCTGTCCATGCTTTCTGTGTCTTGCAGCATTTCAAACACAGCTTCGCGGCGCGGCAGGTCAAGATAGGTTGATGCAGACCCAAACTGGAAATCCAGATCAAGCAGACACACCCTTGGACCTTTTTCAGGCTCCGCACCTTTGACCTTGGGTGGTTCAATTGATGCAAGTTCCCAAGCAAGGTTCACGGCCAATGTCGTTGCACCCGTGCCGCCGGCCATGCCCTGCACCGGAATAACAACACCATTGCGATCGCCGGTGGCCTTCAATTTATTCTGCATTTCAGGCGCGACCGGGGCCGCCGGGGGCGGGGTCAGCACGCGTTCGATGGCTTGGGCAAGCTCGCCTTCAGGAAGTGGATAAGGGACGAACTCATCCCCGCCTTCGCGCAATAAACCATGAAGCGATGCCGGAGAAACATCCTCGGCGATCAATAGTACTTTGATATCATGGGCTTTGGCGGCGCGAATGATTTCGGAAATAATCGTCAGATCACCCTCGTCTTCTTCATCCAAAGCGATGGCGATGAATTCAAGGTCGCTTGCTTGGGATTGTTCCAAGAAGGGCAGGGCGTCTTCGAAACCCAAATCACCCCAGCTTTCGCCTAGGCATGTTTCCATGTCTTCGATCAAAAGGTCGAAGTTTTGCACATCGCGGCTCACCGTACATGCGGTGATTGGCTGTGGCTCCGGTTGTAGCATCGATGCACTCATGGCCTTGTTGTCCTTTTACCCAATTCGCGGCGATTGCTCGTGCCGCTGATGTCCAGTGCCCCGACCGCAAGACGCAATTGGGGCTGTGTCAGGGATGTTGTGATCCAAGAAGGGGGCAAGATTGGGGCCACATCTGCCCATTTGTGCGGTAATCGCGAACGATCACACCTCTAACGTGCATGTTGTTTCCAACGCTGAACGAGGCATTTCAATAAAAAAGGGCCCGTCTGGGCCCTTTATCACATTGTTATCATTTATGTTTTCCGCTACTGCGGCGCTGCGGCCTCGCCGCCTCCGCCATCGGCACCGCCAACTGTGCGCGACGCGCTTGCAGATTCAACATACTCTCTGAAAATCACTTCCGCGTATCTGCCGTTTATCACCGTCGGGTGGTCTTCGACAAAGCCGGATACTTCGGTAACGGTGCGTCTATTGCGACGCTCTGCACCTTGCGTCACAACAAGAGGCTGCGTTTCACCAAATGTGACGACCGCTTCGAGCCTGTCGCGATGAATGCCTTGACTGGTCAAGTATAGAACAGCCGCTTCGGCGCGACGCAGCCCAAGACGGCGGTTGTATGCCGTCGAGCCCACCAAATCTGTGTGTCCGTAGACCTTGAATCGTACTTCTGGGAACTGACGGATCCATGCCGCTTGCTGTCGTAGAATGCCGCGCGCGGTTCCGTCCAATTGCGTGGAATTAAACGGGAAATTGATCGTCGTATTGACCTCTTGCTGGAACCGGCGATTCAGATTGAGCATGAAATTACCCTGTCCTGTCTGGACTTGGTTGTTGTTCATGGTTGCATTGCCGAAATAACCACTGTCAATTTCAGATCCGGCTTCGCGGGTGTTGAAATCGCGCCATTGGGTCGCGGTTCCGCCGGAACAGCCCGTCAGGGCGATCACGGCTGCTGTCAAAGCTGCGGTTGTTTTCATTGCCCCGATTCCCATTTAGTCCAGCACGTAGCCATATGACCCGCTGAAGTCCTGTCGTGCAACCTCGCCTGCGCCACCTTGTGTTGGCGCGCTGTCAGCGGCAACACGACCGAACAAGAACAAATCCCGTTCAGTAGGGGGACGGACCCGATCAGTCGGCAGCGCAAGCGCTTCGCCGCGTGTCGGAGTCACAAGGTGTGGTGTGACGATAATGACCAATTCAGTCTGTTGGCGCGTATACTGCGCGGACCGGAACAGGGCACCAAGCACTGGAATGTCACCAGCCCACGGCACTTGGCCGGATAAATCTACGAAATCATCTGACAGCAGACCTGCAATTGCGAAACTTTCACCATCGCGCATTTCTACTGTCGTTGCGGTTTGACGTGTTTTGAACGCGTCAACGCTGAACCCGTTCTGTGAAAATCCGTTTGCCGGATCAAGCGAAGACACCGACGCGTCCAGTTCAAGGTTGATAATGTCGCCGTCAATGACCCGCGGGATAAAGCTGAGTTCGATACCGAAGGGTTTATATTCAACTGTGATGGACCCTGAATCCTGTGAAACAGGGACTGGATATTCGCCACCGGCAAGGAACGATGCCTCTTGGCCGGATAGGGCGGTCAGGTTGGGTTCAGCCAGGGTTCGTACAACACCGCGATTTTCCAAAGCTTCCAACAAGATGCCGACTTCGACGCCGCCTGCGTTAAAACCAAACAGGAACGCGCCTGCATTGTCGTTGCCTGCGGGTGTGGCCCCAGACAAGGCCGCAGTTCGGGCCGTGTTACCCACGGATGTTCCCGTGCCAAGAGCCAATCCAAGGTCACCGCCCAGCGTATCACCGCCCAAAGACAAGGATGAGCTGAGTGATTTTGACACCGAGCGTTGCATCTCTGCAAAGCGAACACGCAACATGACCTGTTGGGTTCCACCAACAGACATCAGGTTCGACACCCGTTCAGGCGCATACCGGTTCGCAAGTTCCAACGCCCGATCGAGACGCGCGATGGATGAAACCGTGCCAGACAAGACGATACCGTCGTTCGCTGTGCGAACTTCGATGTTTTCACCGGGCAAGATCTGTTCAAGCCGTTCTTTGAATTCGGCGATGTCGGGGGTCACGTGAACTTCGACGTTGGTTATAAGGCGTCCGTCGCCCCCCAACAGTGTCAATGTGGTACGCCCAGGTTCTTTACCCAAAACGTAAATCGTCCGATCCGACAACGACGAGATATCGGCGATCGTTGGGTTCGCGATAGAAAGTTCAGTGAAGGGCACGTCGCTTTCGACAACAACGGCACGGTTCATTGGAACGTTCAGGGCGCTGGATGGCGCACCTCGCATCACTTGCAACGTTTCAGCCGGAAGCTGCGTTGGAACATTCGTTAATGCAAAGGCAAGACCGGTTACGGCCGCCTTTAGGAATCTATTATAAGTCATAGGTGACTGCCTCTACTGCCACGCGGATGCAGGCTTTTCGCCCGTCATTACGATCAACATGCGCGAAATCTGCATTTTTTGCAAGAATCAATACGTTGGGGGCGGATGTTTATGTGGATAACTGGCAACACGTGCTCGTACCAAGCCCATTAAAGGGCGCGGGACGCCCGCGGCTGGGCCGGGGCGTCCTGATTGGTTCAGGTTGGATTAGTGCAATTTGTCCATATTTGAACGTCGTAGGTGCCGCCAAGGATTGCGCCCAACAAACACCTTAGTTTGTGCAGGGAATTTCAATTTCGACCACTTCGGCCCCGCGGCGCGTCCGGATCGTACAGACCTCGGCGGCTTGGGCGATTTCTGCAGGAGCTTGGCGGGTCAAACCCAAAAGGCTTGCCTGATCGACTTCAATCACACCTGCGATTGTATCGTCTTCACGACCAACAAGAGACAAAGAAAGGTTGCCTGTCGCTTGTGCTTGCGCCAGTGCGGCCACCTGATCAGGCGTCACTTGTACGGTAACTGTGCGCGCAATTGTTGCGCCCGAACGCCCGGATTCAGATGTTTGGTCGATTGCCACGAGCGGGATGCCGGACTGGATAAGTTTCGTAACTTCGCCGCCTTGGCCGCCGCCGTCGAAGCCTTCGACACGGCCTGTCCAATACACGTCAACGCGATCACCTGGTGACAGAAAGCCAGAAACACCCGACGATACATCTACTTCGATTGCGAAAGCACGCATGCCTCGTTCGATCAACGCAGTAATCCCGGCCACTTCGCCTGGTGCTGTTACCTTGGCAAGCAAAATAGGTTCATTGGGTTCCATTTGTCGCGTTACAACCCGCAGTTCTTCGGGCCCATCAGAAAATAAGTCTTCTGATGTTCTAAAGATGCCTTCGGGTAGGAAGGGTTCGGCATACTTGATGACGACAATATCATCTTCGGTAATTTGTTCGCCGTGTTCCATGACGCGGTTCACCGCAAGCACGTCCACAGTCGGGACGGCCTGCGCAATCGCGGCGCGTTGCGCGTGCAGAGCCGCGTTTTGTTGTTCAAAATAGCCTTGCACCATGTAGATGGCAAAACCTGCTAGGCCCATACCAACCAATAGGACAAGTCCGAATACTGCTCGCATTGTCTTTCCTTTCGCGGCCTGTGCCGGACATTCCGACAAACCGATTTTTCTAATTCGAAAGATGCCGGATGATTGCGGCAAATCTGTGCCGCAGTCGTGGTCATGATGTGAAATGTGTGGGCGCTGCGCGGCACCTGGTTCGAAGTCGCTTGGCGCGCTTTGGGGAGGCTGTAACGCAAAAAATCCGCACCCAAGGGCGCGGATTTCTTAAACCTGAGAAACAGATTAGTTGTAGGTCGCGATTGTCTGTGCAGACAATTGGGAACTGATCTTGTTGCTCAAGGTCATAGTACCTTCGCCCACGACGGTCAGAACCGCGATACCGAGCCCAACGATTGCAGCTGTCAGAACGACCCAGTCGACCGTTACTGCGCCATCTTCGTCTGCGCGGAAGTTTTTAATGAAAGACATCATCATGTCGGTTCTCCATAAATTGGAAGTATTAGTTCGGGGCGATGCCTGATTACAGGTTCAGGAAGTCAGGTGTTTCGAGCGTCGCAAGATCGCCGGACAATGTGTCAGAAGCAGACATTGTGCCGCCGCCAACAGATGTCAGAACAGCAATGCCCAGACCAACGATAGCTGCAGTCAGAACGACCCAGTCAACAGTTACAGCGCCGTCTTCGTCGTTGCGGAAGTTTTTGATAAAGTTAAGCATGGTAGTCTCCAGAATTAGGTGTGTGTGGTGTGTGGGTGTGTTACTTACAGAGCGCTGAAGTCGATCGCGCTTGTGTTCGCCACGTTTGTGCTCAGTGTGTCAGAAGCAGACATTGTGCCGCCGCCAACAGATGTCAGAACAGCAATGCCCAGACCAACGATAGCTGCAGTCAGAACGACCCAGTCAACAGTTACAGCGCCGTCTTCGTCGTTGCGGAAGTTTTTGATAAAGTTAAGCATTCGTTTCCCTCCTCAGGGTTTTACTCAGTTTCAATATCTAGGCGGAGGGTTCGTTGTACCGGCCTCTTGTTGGTACGCCCCGTCTTGGATGAGGATGTTGTGACGCTTGAATGGGGCAGGAATTGGACGGCTTTCGTGCAATTTTGCATCGACCAAACTTTTCACTCAATTTTCACTTAACCATATGAAAAACAACATTTTTTAAATGATTAATATTTGAAATGCGCAATTGAACGTTTCGAATGCGTGATCAGTTGGCACAGATCTTTTTTATTGTTTACGAATTTGTAGATTAGCTGTGGTGTTATCTGCTATGAAGGTCCCAACGAGAGGCAGGCGGAGACCGCACCAATGCGGCGCAGCATTATAGTTTCGATATTGTTGGCCCTTATCGGGGTGGAACAGGCCGTGGCGGACAGCCATCGCCTGCAGGGTGATTTTACGTTCCGTCGTGTCGGCGTCCCTCAAAATGGGGCAACCAACCGTATAAACGTCCAGATCCAGCCGTCCGCGCCGTCTGGCCCGTCCGCACCAGCCGCCGCAGGCAGTGCCGTTACACAACCGAGAGCGCCAGCAGCACCTGCCATCGCTGGCCTGGCCCCAGCGCCCAGCGGCGTCGAATGGTATTGGGACGCGATTTCCCCATCTTTGGATGACGCAAACAGCTTCAGCCTTGATGAGGCTGTTTCGGCGTTGCGGGGTGCGCCCGAGGGACAATCGATTCCTGCCCCCCGCTTGCAAGGCATGACTGAACTCGCCGACCGATACGGGGTCGAAATCCTGACTGCGTCAATCGGAACAAATGTGTCACCCGCGCTGATCCTGGCGGTGATATCGGTTGAAAGCGCAGGCCGGTCCGATGCGGTGAGCTCTGCTGGGGCTCAAGGCCTCATGCAGTTGATGCCGCCGACCGCAGATCGGTTTGGCGTGTCAGATGCATTTGATCCACGCGACAATATCAAAGGTGGCACCGCATATCTGGATTGGCTTTTGAATGAATTCGACAATGGTGTGATTTTCGCCTTGGCCGGATACAATGCTGGCGAAGGTGCCGTGCGAAATAACAACGGCGTGCCACCCTACGCTGAAACACGTGCCTATGTGCCTAAGGTGCTTGCCGCATGGGAGGTCGCGCGTGGATTGTGCGTTACCCCGCCCGAATTGGTGACAGATGGCTGCGTCTTTAACGTGAACCGGGAATAACCTGTGTCGAACAAACCTCTCGTTTTGGATGTCGATGGCACGCTTTTGCGCACAGATATGTTGCTCGAAGGGCTTTGGAAAGGACTGTCCAGCGATCCGGTCGCAACGGTACGCGCGCTTGGCTTAGTTGGGGATCGTGCTGCGTTCAAAGCCGAAATCGCCCGCATCGCGCCCCTTCGAATTGATCTTCTGCCGATAAATGCTGAAATCGCGACAATGGCTGTAGATGCGCGCGACACAGGCCGCGACGTCGCACTCGCGTCGGCGTCAGATATCTCTTTGGTTCAACCTTTGGCGGATCACTATGGCATTGATCGGGTGTTCGCAACGGATGGCGAAATCAACCTCAAAGGGCAGGCCAAGGCAGATGCGCTGGTTGAAGCCTATGGCGAACAGGGGTTCGATTATGCCGGCAATGATAAGAGCGATCGCAAAATTTGGGACCATGCCAACCAAGCGATTGTTGTTGGGCTGGCAGGTGGCGCGGCCCGTGGCCTAAAGAATGTGACGCACGTTGACAGCGGTTGGTCCCGTCGCGCAGTTCTTAAGGCGATGCGCCCTCATCAATGGGTTAAGAACGTTCTCCTGTTTCTCCCGATGATCGCGGCCCATGCGTTTTATCTGGAAACCTTTTGGGCGGTTTGCCTTGGCATCGCCAGCTTTTCAGCCGCTGCGTCCTGTATCTATATCGTAAATGACCTTTTGGACATTGAAGCAGATCGTTTGCACAGTAAGAAATGCAAACGCCCTTTTGCAGCCGGAACCGTCCCCATCCCGATTGGTATGGTCGCTTGCGCGGCGTTGGGCATTATCGCACTGGGCATTGCCGCGGTGTTGTCCGTTCAGATGTTCGGGGTGGTTGCATTTTATATGGCCCTGTCGCTGGCGTATTCTTTGCGCCTGAAACGTCTACGCTGGATCGACATTGCTGTTCTGGCGTCGCTCTATACGTTGCGGGTCGTCGCAGGTGCGGCGGCAAGCGGCGTGGATGCATCTGTTTTCATGTTGATTTTCATCTTTCCTGTGTTCATCACGCTGGGCTGTGTCAAACGCATGACCGAACTCGCGCTTGCCAAAGATGATGCGCCTCTTCCCGGGCGCGGCTACGCGCGCCGTGATCTGGGTGATCTTTTGAATATGTCAGCCATCGGAATGGCCGGGGCGTTAGTGATTTTCTTTTTGTATTCCTATTCAACGCAGGCGCTCACACTTTATCCGGATCAGTGGCTCATGTGGCTGGCTCTTGCGCCGATCGCGGCGTGGCTCTATCGCATGGTGCGATTGGGATATATGGGGCGGATGGACTATGATCCTATCGTCTTTGCCATGACGGACATTCGCGGTATTGGCTATCTTCTGATCACATTGTCATTGTTGTTTTATGCTGCGGGCCTGTGGTCCACATGGTTTGCGCGCCTCTTTGCGTAAACACCCAACCATACGTCTTTGCTTATTTCAAACTCCGGGGGCAGCGCCCCCTTTTTGTCTTTCCAAAATCTGCGAAAAATCACGGGCTCGCCCGCCGCAGGCGCTGATCGAAGATCAGATCGACATCTTTTTGAAGATCGGTTCTGGGATCAATTTTATCACTGTCATCACAGGCCACCAAATCAGTTTGGTATAAAGAACGTTTCGTCTTTTGCGCAACGCGGTGTGGATATCTTTAACAACGGCGTCTGCTGTCGTCATGAAGGGCTGTTTTCCCAAACCCGCGGTCATGGCCGTATCCACAGGGCCGGGTTTGACGGTGAGGACATGTACGCCTTCGCGACCAAGGGCGTTGCGCAGCCCTGATAGATAGGTCGCAAATCCAGACTTGGCTGCGCCGTAAACATAGTTGCCGACGCGTCCGCGGTCTCCTGCGACGGACCCGACGCCAACAATTGCGCCGTCACCGCGTTTGATCAATTCAGGGGCCAACATTTGTAAAAATCGTGCAGGGCCGGTGAAACTGTCAGCAATGGTGCCATCAATCAGGGCCGGATCTGCGTCGATTGCGTCTTGCTCGGGCATGGACCCCACGAAGACAGCACAGTTGATCGTGCCGTCCTGTGCCGCGGCGGCATCAATGATCGCTTGAAACGTTGCGGGATCGCGGGCGTCAAATGCTACAGGCGTTGCGTCTGGCGCGCCTCGGGCGGATGCATCGCTGGCGGTCGCGGCAAGATCATCCATGCGTCGGCCTGCCAGAATGACGCGCGCGCCTTGTTCTGCGACCGAACGGGTGAATGCTTTTGCGATGGTCGACGTCGCCCCAAGGATGATCCAAGTTTCTGTCATAATCCTGTCCTTAATTCTAATCGACGCGTCATATCCGTGGTCAGGTGCCCCTTTGGGTCCGACTTTTCCACGACCTGCGCCCATTTTGGTATGTCTGAATACATTGCCTTTACGGCGGCTCCGCTCGTAAGAGCATCTTTGGCGAGGTAAATCCGTCCGCCTGCCTCAAGTGTCGCTTGTTCGAGCCGGGCAATTAACCTGCGCGCTTGCGGACGGTTGGGAAAATCAACGGCGAGGGTGTAACCCTCCATCGGAAAGCTCAGGTACCCCGCGCGCCCCGGGCCCATGCGTTTTAGGACAGCCAAAGGGGATGCAAGGCCGGATCTTGCAATCAGTTTCATCATGTCGCGCAGTGCGTTGGACTGGTCGAGAGGCACAACGCATTGAAACTGATGAAACCCGCGCTTGCCATAAAGGCGGTTCCAATCATGGATTTTATCGAGTGGGAAAAAGAAATCCTGTATCGTGCGCACCACGGTGCGGCCCGATTTAGGCACACGGTGATAGTAGGCAGCGTTGAACGCCTTTACGATCGGACCAGACAAAGCCCAATGTGGCGCATCAAATGGGATCTTCTTGGCCGCGCGCGTTTTGGGACGCAAACCACGACATGTTTCCCCTTCTTCGACAATTCCACGCCCAAGGTCATCACCTGTTGCCGTGGCATCAATCCAACCGACCGTATAGGGTGCGTCTGATCCGTCAAGCAGGGCGATGTGTTCATCCCAATTGCCTGCGCGACGTTCGCTGACCAACATCATGTCACCGCGCGCAGGTATCATCTGCAAAGTTGCGGCCACTACTATTCCGGTTTGACCTAACCCTCCGCAGGTGGCCTTCCAGATGACGCCAGATTTTGGTGTGATTTTGCGCGGCTTGTCCTGAACAAGACTAATGTTGGTAACATGTTGGCAAAAACTGCCCAGATGGTGATGATTTTTCCCGTGGACATCCATGGCAATGGCGCCGCCCACTGTTGCAAAACCGGTTCCGGGCATGACGGCAGGCAGCCAGCCTTGCGGCGCAAAGATGCGTGCCAGATCACCCAGCGTTGCGCCTGCTTCGACAGTCACAAGGCCTGTGTCGCGATCAAACGCGAGAATACGATCAAGGCGCGTCATGTCTATGGCGCTGCCTGCATCGTTCAAACAGGCATCTCCGTAGGATCGCCGATTGCCGATCGCGGGGGCGTGCGACTGTATCCCCGTTGCTGTTGTCGGTTGGGCATGGGTGCTTGTGGCGCGCAACGCGCGACCCCACCCTGTTGTCGCTATGGCGTCACTGAAAATCATGACACGGCCCGATTTGACATGCGTTCAGCCACTGGAAACACCACAAGTCCAATGGCAATTGCGAACCAAAGCGTTGTTAGGCGGATCACGGCGGTGGCTGGGATTGATATTTCAAGCGGAATACCTTCAAGCGCGAGGAGCGTCACCATGGCGGCTTCAGCCCCGCCAACACCACCCGGTGCGCCGGTTAGGCCTCCGGCAAGCGTGGCGAATGTGAAAATCGCGATCGCCTTTGCTAATCCGATGTCGGCCCCCATCCACATCAATAGAATATGGAACGCATAACCTTCGGCGATCCAGCCAATCAGCCCAAGCGTTAGGGCCGCGGCCATAATGGGGCCTTTGGAAAAAACACCAAGGCTGCGGGCTGCCATCCGCACACGTCCCATAAGTCGGGGGAACTTGCCCAACGTTCGGTATAAGATTGTGATACACCCTGCGAGGAGTTTGGGACGCGTTGCCACATAAGCCGCTGCGAGTGCGAGCGCCGCAACGGGTAGGGCCATTGCAATTCCGCCCGTGGACAGCGCGACCCCACCAGCAAGGATCAGTGCCATCGCCGCAAGGTCAGACGCGCGATCCATCAACACCAGCGGTGCCGTCCGTTCAACCGCCCAGCCTGTTTCGCGCCGCAACCAGCGCATACGGATCAGTTCGCCAACACGACCAGGGGTGACGGACATAGCAAAACCACCCAAAAAGTGACGCATATCTTGGATCAATGACGTCGGCAGGCCCAGCCGATTGGAAAAAAGGTGCCATCGTGCGCCGCGAAATAGATAGTTAACAAGGCTAAGCGCCAGCAGAACAAGAACCTGTTCGAAAGTGAGACGCATCAGTTGGGCGCGGGTTTCTTCCCAGCCGGTGGCCGCGGCAAGCCCCGCCAGCCCTGCAATCACGAACGCAAACAAGGCACCCAGTATGGCAATGTCACGCCACCGGCGGCCCGCACCTTTCGGCGCGCGCGCAGCGGTTATGTCATTTGGGTTTGCACTGCTCATGCTCATCCTTTCGCGATTAGCGACAGAATAGGGCGAGACTATGGCTTTGTCGCTAATCTGGAAACGATTTTGGGTTTGGGTTGCGAAATCGGCGTCTTGATGCGCTGTTCAACCTCAGAAAGGGGCGCGACGGCTTTACGGTCGTGCGAACTTCATCCGACGATTGTGGCTTGTGTTGCGGCGCGTAGTTCATCT
>CAYOSK010000078.1:0-12674 GCA_964406585.1 uncultured Octadecabacter sp.
TTCGGCATCGAAACACGTTATGCCCACCAGGCACGAATTCGCGTAGAAGTTGGACAAAGGCTCTCGCGCGGGGATCGAATTGGTGATATTGGTAATTCTGGTCGGTCAACCGGCCCACACCTTCACTATGAAATCCGTGTGGGCGGTCGCCCTGTTAACCCCATGATCTACATAAGAGCTGGACAAGATGTTTTCTAAAAGCAAAATCAACGAACCCGGCACACCTGCCGCGCCTTCCACACCAGAAACAGCGGCCAAGCCTTCGGCGGCCCCTTCTGCACCCGCAGCGAGCGATTTCAAATCCTCCGCGCCAAAGGCCAAACCACCGGCCAGCCAAATGTCCACGGACCTGCACATCACAGGCAACCTTAAGACAACTGGCGATATCATGATCGAAGGCACGGTAGACGGCGACATTCGCGCCCATCTTCTGACTGTTGGCGAAGGCGCCACAGTGAACGGCGAATGTATGGCCGATGATGTCGTTGTGAACGGTCGCATTGTTGGCACAGTTCGGGGGCTAAAGGTCCGCCTGACATCGACCGCCCGCGTCGAAGGCGACATCATTCATAAAACGATCGCGATAGAATCCGGTGCCCACTTTGAAGGATCGGTTCAGCGTCAGGACGATCCGCTGAATACATCGGCGAAAGCAGCGCCAAAGGCGGCGGCGCCCAAAGCTTAACTTTTGAGCGATCGAAAAACTCCTGAAGGGGCCGATGCACGCGCACGGCCCCTTTTTGATGCGTCATTCTGTGCGCCCCAAGATCGACGGCTGCTTTTGATTGCGGCGGTCCTTGGGTCGGCGATGGGGTTTATTGATGGCACGGTCACATCCATCGCAATGCCAGCGATCCGCGCAACATTGGGTGCGACCCTGGCCGATGCGCAGTGGATCAACAACGCGTATATGGTTGCCCTCGCTGCCTTAATTTTGGTCGGTGGCGCCTTTGCGGATCGGTTCGGGCTGGCGCGGATTTTCGGATTAGGGATCGCGCTGTTTATGGCCACATCACTGATTTGTGCAATAGCCCCAAACGTTCAAACACTCATCGTGGCCCGATTTGCGCAAGGGATCGGCGCGGCCCTCATGGTGCCCGGGTCGCTCGCGATTGTGTCACGCGCCTACCCCCGCGAAGAACGCGGCGCGGCGATTGGGACTTGGGCGGCGTTTTCGGCGCTGACCACAGCGCTGGGGCCCATCATCGGGGGCATCGCGCTAAGTCTTGGTGGGCCCGACATTTGGCGTTGGATTTTCGCGATCAACCTTCCCATTGGACTTGTGGCGCTGCTCTTGTTGAAACGTGGGGTCACGCAGGATGCTGCCCGGCCAGATCAGCCTGTCGATTTGGGTGGCGCGATACTGGCCACGACGGCACTTGGTCTGCTGGCGTGGGCTCTGATTTCAACAGAAACAAAAACCGACAACCGAGCAGTCGTGTTTGCCTGCCTCGGGGTGGGTGTCTTTGCTGGGTTTCTTTTTCATGAACACCGCACCAAGGCCCCGATGATGCCCCTTTCGTTGTTCCAAAACAGACTGTTCGCAGCGGCGAACGCGGCAACGTTCCTGCTATATTTCAGCCTGTCGGCCATCCTATTTTATCTTCCCATGTTGGTCATTTCGGCATGGAACGTTTCAGAAATCGAAGCCGCTGCCGCCTTCGCACCCCTGTCGGTCTTTATCACCCTGTTTTCAAAACGTTTTGGTCGCTTGTCGGATCGTATTGGCCCTGCCCCGGTGATCGCAATGGGTTCGATGGCCGTGGCAGTGGGTTATGGCTGGTTAGCCGTCGCGGTGGTCTCGCAAAACTATTGGCTTGGGGTTCTACCACCAATGTCGCTGGCTGGGTTCGGCATGGCGATGGTGGTCGCCCCTTTATCAACGGCGGTCATGGCATCCGTGGCGGATACTCAGACGGGATTGGCATCTGGAGTAAACAACGCGATCAGCCGCGCGGCGGGGCTAACAGCTGTCGCAGCCCTTGGTGGATTTATCACGCGGGCCTATGCCAACGCGGGTGGAACCGCTGCCTATGGGATTGTGTCAGCCACAGATGCGCACGCTGCAGCCATGACATCCGCATTTTCAACGGTTGCGTGGATGACTTGCGCAGTTGCAGGATGCGCGGCCTTGGTGGCCGCCGCGATAGGACGACGGGCTGGCCGCTGAGCGGTCCTAATCTTCGGCGAGCGCATCTGCGCGGCTTTTGCCGCTCACATCCATCGCCAAGGTGGACGCCATAAAGGCATCAAGGTCGCCGTCTAGAACACCTTTGGTGTCAGATGTTTCATGGGCCGTACGCAAATCTTTGACCATTTGATACGGCTGCAAAACATACGACCGTATCTGATTGCCCCACCCCGCATCACCTGCGTTTTCATGTACTTCGTTGACCAGCGCAGACCGTTTATCCAGTTCCATTTGATACAGGCGCGATTTCAATGCTTTCATCGCGATATCGCGGTTTTGGTGTTGGGATTTTTCAGAACTCGTGGTCACAATCCCAGTCGGCGCGTGGGTAATTCGGACTGCCGAATCCGTCGTGTTAACGTGCTGACCACCCGCACCCGATGATCGGTAGGTATCGATCCGAATATCGGCGGGGTTTACTTCGATCTCGATGTTGTCATCCACAACTGGATATACCTTAACAGACGTAAAGGACGTGTGCCGTTTCGCGGCTGAATCAAACGGCGAAATACGCACCAATCGATGCACGCCAGATTCCGATTTCAGCCAACCATAGGCATTGTGCCCACTTATCTTATAGCTCGCTGATTTAATACCAACCTCTTCACCCGCGCTTTCGGACTGCAATTCGACCTTGTATCCCTTGCGTTCTGCCCAACGCACATACATGCGCGCCAGCATCGCGGCCCAGTCACAGGCCTCAGTACCACCCGCACCGGAATTGATTTCCAGGAAGGTGTCATTAGCGTCTGCTTCCCCGTTTAAGAGGGCTTCGAGTTCTTTTTCCGCGGCTTTGGTTTTGAGCGCCTTTAACGCGTCTTCGGCATCCGCCACCACTTCTGCGTCATCTTCCATTTCGCCCATCTCGATCATTTCTTGCTGATCGGACAGTTCTTGTTTGATCGCCGTGTACCCGTCCATCGCATCCACAAGCGATTGGCGGTCACGCATCAGTTTTTGGGCCGCATCAGGATCGTCCCAAAGGTTTGGATCTTCGACCCAGGCGTTGAATTCTTCCAGGCGATGAGGCGCTGTTTCCCAATCCATGCGCTGCGCAAGCAACGTCAGGCTTTTTTCGATGTCGGTCACGATTGTCTGGATTTCAGCGCGCATATCATTTGCCTATCTTGTATTGTGCGTGGTCTAAACGATTGCCCGTTGCTGGGCAATCAGACCGTCAATACAAACCACCTGATGACAACGATCCAAAGGACGCATTGGAATTGATTGTCGCGGTTTCACCGGTTGATGTGGTCACACTGACAGCCGCAGGCGGGCGTACTTCGTCAAACAACGGCAAATCCGCAGACATTGCAAATCCACCGTCGAAGGTGATGCCGAATACGGGTTCATCGCGGAAGCATTCGCGCACAACGTTGTCGCCAGATGCGCTGTCGGGCAGCCGCGCACCGGTAAAGCGATCAATCTTGATGAAAATACAAGCATCTGGCGCGTTAAACGACCGCCCACCATAGCGGTTAATCGCTGTGCGCATAAAGGTGTTGAACACAGGACCACAAAGCCCCCCACCGGACGCAGAGCGCCCAAGCGATCGGGGCTGATCAAACCCGATGTAGCAACCGGCCACGATGTTCGAACTGAACCCGACAAACCATACATCTTTGGCATCGTTCGTCGTACCCGTTTTTCCTGCAATTGGGACGGACAGATTGACACTGCGCCGCGCGGTGCCGCGTTCAACAACACCTTCCATCATTGATGTTAGTTGATAGGCGGTTACGGCATCCATCACCCGTTCACGATTGGATGCAATACGCGGGGCGCGGCCTTGTTCAAGGTTGGGATCTCCACATTCCGCGCAAACCCGTTGATCATGACGATAGATCGTGTTGCCCCAACGGTCCTGAACACGATCCACCAGTGTAGGTTCCACACGTTCCCCGCCATTGGCGAACATCGCATAGGCCGCCACGAGTTTATAAAGTGACGTCTCTTCTGACCCTAAGGACGCGGACAAATAGGCATTCATGCGATCATAAACACCAAACCGTTCCGCATATTCAGCAATCGTGCGCATTCCGACTTCTTGCGCCAAACGCACGGTCATAACGTTGCGCGACTGTTCAATTCCAGTGCGCAAAGGTGTCGGGCCATAGAACCGCTCGGATGCGTTTTGCGGGCGCCAGATTTCCCCACCGGCGACCACTTCGATTGGCGCATCTACAAGGATCGTTGCGGGCGTGTAGCCGGAATCCAGTGCCGCGGCGAAAACAAACGGCTTGAATGCGGAACCGGGCTGACGCTGGGAATATGCACGGTTCAATTCCGAAATGCGAATTTCATAACCAAAACCACCCTGCATCGCCAAAACGCGGCCTGTGTTCACGTCCATCGCCATGAATGCGCCCTGCACTTCTGGCACTTGGCGCAACGTCCAGCGGATGAAATCGCCCGCGCCATTGTCACCGGTCATCATCCGGCGCACGTGAACCACGTCACCGGGCGCAAAATTATCTGCAAAACTGCCGCGCATCCATTCGATGTCGCGTCGTGGCACCACGGGGTCTTCATCGCCCTCTTGCCAGCCTTCGATGCCGACGCGCATCTGGCTGTCCCCAACCTCAAGCACAACGGCAGGGAACCACGGATTTTCCACCGCCACGGTGCGAATAACCGGAGACGCGCGCAACGCAGCGCGCCATTCGGTTTCATCTGACAGCGTTTCAATCGGGATTGTCAGCCCCGTGCCCCGCCAGCGTCCGGTGCTTCGATCATAGCTTTCGAGCTGACGCGCCAACGCATCGCGTGCGGCGGATTGCAATCCTTCGTCCACCGTCGCGCGGATCGACAGGCCCGCGCTGTTCATCTCATAATCGGGAAACAGATTTTCAACTTCTGTCACGATAGCGGCAGTGAAATAATCGCGGTCAGGGCGTTCGGACTGGCTGGACGGGAAATCCCCATTCTGGACAGTGCGCAGCGGATCGGCCAACGCAATGTCCATTTCGGCTTCATTAATATAGCCGTTTTCAAACATCTCTTCGATGATGAAATTGCGCCGCTCAAGCGCGACATCGCGGTTGCGGACAGGGTGGTAGCTGTAGGGGGCCTTGGGGTGAACGGCAAGGAATGCAGCTTCTGCCGGGGTCAGTTCTGACAGTGTTTTGTTGAAATACGACCGTGCGGCAGCGGTTACGCCAAATGATCGCACCCCAAGATCAATTTCATTCAGGTAAAGTTCAAGAATACCTTCTTTACCCAAGGTCGCTTCGATCCGCGGTGCGAGGATCAATTCCTGTATTTTACGTTCGACGCGCCGCGATCCGTCCAGTAGGAAATTCTTAGCAACCTGTTGCGTGATCGTCGATGCACCGCGCAGGTTTTCACCGCGCGACGCAACCGCATCATACATCGCCGCGCCGATACCACGAAGATCATAACCATCGTGGGTGTAGAAATTCTTATCCTCAGCCGAAATGAACGCCTGTTTGACGATGTCTGGGATTTCTGCGGCGGGCGTAAACAGGCGGCGCTCTTCGGCAAATTCATCGATCACCTGCCCTTCGCCGGAATATACGCGGCTGATTGTTTTGGGCTGATAATTGGCCAGCGTTTCATACGTGGGCAGGTTTTTCCCATACATATAGAAAATCGCCCCCAGCGTCAGGGCGGCCATGCCAGCCCCAAGCGTGAGCATCGAAAAGATGCCGCCAAAGAACGAAAATATGAAACGCAGAACCATTGGCCAAAAGCCCCCAATCAATTACCCCGCTTATAGGCAGAATGTCCGACAGGGTCAAAAGGTTGGCGCAGCTTTTCGGCTGTTCCCCGCCCAAGCATCATCCACCTGCAATCCGCCCCTTGTCCGCATGAAAACTGCGTCGCACAAAGGGGCATGACCACCCGTTCAACACCAGCCGACATTTTGCCAACCTATGAACGCGTAGCGTCTGATTTTCAGGCAACTCGGGATCGATCCTTGTTCGAAAAACCTATGCTGGACAGGATGTTAGGAATTATTCCGGGCACGCCATCAAAACGAAGGCTGCTGGATCTGGGGTGTGGAACAGGTGCGCCGATTGCGTCTTATCTTGCAGATCGCGGACTGCATGTGACAGGCGTGGACGGTGCGGCGTCTATGATTGATCTGTTTGAACAAACGCTTCCAAACGCCACCGCTGTTCACGCGGATATGAGAACCCTAACCCTTGATGCCGTGTTCAATGGCATCATCGCATGGAACAGTTTTTTCCATTTGTGTGCCGATGATCAACGCCGCATGTTTGCGGTCTTTGCCGCCCACGCGGCACCCAATGCCGCGCTCATGTTCACATCCGGCACGTCACAGGGCGAAGCATGGGGACATGCGGGATCCGAACAAGTGTACCATGCCAGTCTTGATCCCGATGAATACCGCCAATTGCTGACCGATCATGGTTTTGACGTCATCAGCTTTAGACCTGATGACCAAGACTGTCGCGGTCATTCGATCTGGCTGGCCCGCTACACGGGGTGATTACTGGCGGATCAATGGGGCAAGCGCGGCTTCTTGGATGGCCCAACGCCCGACTGCCAATGTAACAGCCGCCACAATTGGCGCGCGACCTTGCGGGGTCGTCAATCGCGCGCGATCCGCATCGTTGGACAAAAAACCCACTTCAAGCAGCACCGACGGGAAATCTGCTGCGTTCAACACCGCCAACACGGCCTCACGACGCGGGCGCGAATTCAACACCGCGCCTGTATCTGCCAAAGCCTGAACAAGTTGATCGGCAAATCTTTCGCCAGATGCCGATGTTTCAACGCGCACCAAATCTTGCAGGATCAACGCAATATCATCTCCCTGCCCGCTCAGATCGACGCCAGCCAAAAGATCGCCCTTTTCATGGCGTTCCGCCATTCTTTGCGACGCAGCTTCGGATGCGGCAGTGGTCAACGTGTAAACGGAGGCGCCGGTTGCCTGTTCACCTTCCAATGCATCCGCGTGCAGGGAAATGAACAAATCTGCGCCCGCCCCGCGCGCCAACGTCAGCCGTTCTTGCAGCGGCACGAACGTATCATCGACCCGCGTCACAGCGGGTTGCACCCCTTCAATTCGCCCAAGCGCGCTTGCCAATTCCAACGCCAAGGCCAGCATCACGTCAGCCTCTTTGGTGTCATCATATTGGGCACCGGGATCAATACCGCCATGTCCCGGATCAATAACAATCACAAGCGGGCCAGACTCTGCTTCGGGCGGGCGAACGGGGTCGGCCACCAGGAACGCCCATTCAGGATCATCAGGCGCGCCTGACGCGTCGGCAAAATCTTGTGCAGAAGCGCGCCGCAGATCCAACGTGATCACTGCGGTTCCGTCAATTTCGTCCACCTGCATGCCCGCCGCATGCACTTCAACGGGTTCAGCCACATCCAGGATCATCCGGCTCCAACCGGGGCGAAGCGCGCCGAACCGCGCGTTTGAAATCCAATCGCTCTTGGTAAAAGCCTCAGGCTTTACACCGCGAAAATCAACTTCGCGAAAATCCAGCACCACGCGGCGCGGTTCATCTAAGGTGAAGACCCGGTATGGCACCGGCTGGGACAACAGCAGTTCAATTTCGACCCGTGTAAACCGATCCTGCGCCCCTGATTGTGTTACATCCAGACGGGCAAGGCCTGAAAACTCCTGCGCGGTCAATGGGGCGATCGCGAAAGACATCGCACATATCGCGGCACAAAATGTGCGCCACACCCTCATGCGCGCGCCCTCAGGTCAGCCATGTAGGATGCCAATCGGACAAGCCCTTCGCGAATGTCATCTGTGGATCGTGCATAGGACAACCGCACCCAATGACCGCCTTCTACAGGATCAAAATCCAATCCGGGCGTGATCGCAACACCTGCTTTTTCCAACACGTCACCGCAAAACGCCAAACTGTCCTGTGTGTAGTCGCTCACATCGACATACACATAAAACGCCCCATCCGGCGGCGCAAACTTTCCAAGCCCCATGTCCGGCAACGCGGCCAACATCAAATCGCGATTGATGCGATAGTCATCAACGCGCGCATCAAGTTCGGGCCCACAATCCATTGCATGGAGCGCCAATCGCTGGGACGCATGGGACGGGCAAATGAACATATTCTGCGCCAGCCGTTCAATGCGGCGCACGTGATCTTGCGGAACAACCATCCAGCCAACCCGCCAGCCTGTCATCGAAAAGTATTTGGAAAACGAATTGATGACATAAACGTCGTCCGTCACTTCCAACGCTGATACCGCTTCGCCCTCATAGGCGAGCCCGTGGTAGATTTCATCGCTAATGAAGGCTGCGCCTGTTTCGCCGCATGCGCGCGCCAAATCACTCATCGCATCAAAATCAAGCATCGTTCCAGTCGGATTAGCAGGAGACGCGACAATCAATCCCGCAAGATCATGCGCCGCAACATCTGCCGCAACCGGCTGCATACGTGCGGCTAGTGTCGTTGGCATATCGACCGCGACCAAGTCCAATGCCTTGAGGATCTGGCGATAGGATGGATAACACGGCGCGCCCAACCCCACCCGATCGCCTGTATCAAACAGCGCAGAAAACGCGAGCAAGAAAGCGCCAGATGCCCCCGCCGTGATCACGACCCGATCAGCCGCCAGATCGACGCCGTACCAATCGCTGTAATGGCGTGCGATGCGCGCCCGCAGCTCAGGCAGCCCCAGTCCGACGGTGTATCCCAACGGGTCACGCGTAATGTCGGCGGACAATCGCTCAATCGCGGCCGTCGGCGCACCCGCCCCCGGCTGCCCCACTTCCATGTGAATTATATGGCGTCCTGCGCTTTCAGCCGCCCGTGCGGCCTCCATTACGTCCATCACAATGAACGGATCCACGTCACCACGTCTTGAGTTCCGCATGCCTGCCTGCCTATCTTGCTTTGACCCCTGTTTGCCCTGTCACAACGGAGCCCGTCAATGCGCCTCACTGCCCTCTCTTTATTTGTGTGTGCCTCGCTCGCGCTCATCAGCATTTCAAAACCGGCGCATGCAGTCAGCTTGATCCGTGACGCTGACATCGAACACAGCCTTGATCAGTTGGCAGCACCAATTCTGCGCGCAGCAGGTCTGAACCCTAACAACGTACGCGTTTTGATCGTGAATGACAGCGGATTGAATGCCTTCGTCATCAATGGACGTGCGATATTCATTCATTCAGGCCTGATGCAGCGCCTGAATACGGCGGAACAATTGCAGGCGGTCCTGGCCCATGAAACCGCCCATATCGCGAATGGCCATATTTCACGTCGCCTGACGAACTTGCGCGGCGCAAACACAGCAATGGGGTTTGGAATGGCATTGGCACTGGCCGTTGCCATTGCATCTGACAATGGCGCCGCCGCAGGTGGTGTGGCCGTTGGCGCGGCCGGTGCCGCACAACGCCAATTCTTTTCACACACGCGGGCCGAAGAATCTTCAGCCGATCAATCCGCCATCCGCCTACTTTTGTCAGCTGGAATAAACCCCCAAGGCGCTGTAGACGTTCTGGAGATATTTCGCGGACAAGAGGCCCTGTCCGTCGCGCGCCAAGACCCATACGCCCGTACACACCCCCTGACATCCGACCGCCTACGCGCCATGCGCGGCATGGTCGCAGCCAACCCCGGCAACACGCAGTCCAATCCCAATGCCGATTTCTGGTTCGCACGCGCGCAGGGAAAACTCAGTGCATTTACCCAAAACCCTGGCTGGACACTGCGGCGCGTGCGCGGCGATGACAGCCCCGTCGGAATTATGCGCCGTGCGGTGGCCTATCATCGGCAGGCCGATGCCAACCGCGCGATCCAAACGATGCAGACTTTGCTCGCTCAGTACCCAAATGACGCCTATTGGCACGAATTGTTCGGTCAGATCCTTCTTGAATCCCGACAACCCGGACCGGCTGTTCAATCCTATCAAAATGCCGTCGCCCTAAACAGCAACGAACCGTTGATATTGGGCGGCTACGGGCGTGCGCTTCTGGCTCTGAATACCGCGGATAGCAATGCGCGCGCTGTGCGCACATTGGAACGTGCGCGCGCATTGGATGGGCAATCCTCACAGGTCTTGCGCGATCTCGGGCAAGCCTATGCGCGCACAGGCCAGCCGGGCCTTGCGTCACTCGCCACCGCGGAACGCTATGCCCTCCAAGGTCGGATCAATGACGCAATTGTGCATGCAACGCGCGCCGCAGATCGCCTTCCGCGCGGCTCAGCCTCTTGGCAGCGCGCCCAAGACGTGCTTTCTGCAACGCAATAGGTTGAACTAGGAGATTAGAATGCGCCTTATCCCAACGCTCGCCGCGCTGCTGCTGATGACAACATCTGTTTTCGCACAGGATGCCGACATGACAGATGCGGAACGTGCGGCGTTTCGTGCCGAAGTACGCGCCTATTTGCTGGACAACCCCGAAGTGCTGATGGAAGCCATCGCAGTCCTCGAAAACAGACAGGCAGAGGCCGAAGCCAACCGCGATGAACGCCTTGCAGAACTCAATGCCGACGCTCTCTATAATGACGGGTTTTCATACGAAGGTGGAAACCCGGATGGTGACATCACAGTTGTTGAATTCATCGACTATCGATGCGGATTCTGCCGCCGTGCCCACCCAGAAGTGGCCGAATTGGTCCGAACCGACGGCAATATTCGTATTATTACCAAAGAGTTCCCTATCCTCGGGGAGCAATCCCTTCTGGCATCCCAATTCGCCGTCGCAACGAAAATAATCGCAGGCGATGCAGCCTACAAGGACATCTCAGACGCCTTGATCGCCATGCGTTCGGATGTGTCATTGGCATCGCTGGGCGCAATTGCATCGGCCTTTGACCTTGATGCAGATGCAATCTTCGCAGAAATGGAAAGCCCTGCCACACAGGAAGTCTTGCGAAATAACCGCATGTTGGGCGAACGTATGGCGATTTCAGGAACGCCAACATTTGTGTTCGGATCACAAATGGTTCGCGGCTATGTTGACCTGCCCCAGATGCAAGAAATCGTGGCACAACAACGCGAAGACAGCTAGTAGCGATGATCCGAAAATAACGGGACGGCATTGTACCTTTGCCGTCCCATCAGACCTCTGCGCCAACGCCCCAAAAGAACGTCAAAACAACGCGATCCGGCATCTCATCCCAGTAAGCTGCGCCTAAGCCACTCCAGCCAAACCGCGTCTTTGCTTTTCTCAAACTCCGGGGGAAAGGCCGGTACGGCCTTGGGGGCTGGCCCCCTCACCCTTGAACTGTGCCCTTTGGCCCGCCCGCCGCAGGCGCGGATCGGATTTGCGCAGCAAATCCGATCGCTTATTCCGCTGCCGCAGCCGCCGCATCCAGCTCTGCCGCTTTGGCTTCCACCTGTTCTACAATGTGGTCCACCATTTCATCGTTGCTCAGCTTGTGGCTTTGCGCTCCGGCCAAATAGACCATCCCGGCCCCATTGCCCCCGCCCGTGAACCCGACATCTGTCATCAAGGCCTCGCCCGGGCCATTCACGACACAGCCAATAATGCTCAGGCTCATGGGGGTCTTGATATGTTCAAGCCGCTGTTCCAGCGTTTCAACGGTTTTGATAACATCAAACCCCTGCCGCGCGCAGGACGGGCAAGAAATAATGTTCACACCGCGATGGCGCAGGCCGAGCGATTTTAGAATCTCATAGCCAACTTTAACTTCTTCCACCGGATCAGCCGACAATGACACGCGGATCGTGTCGCCAATTCCGGCCCACAAAAGCGAACCCAGCCCGATCGAAGATTTGATCGTCCCTGATGTCAGCCCCCCCGCCTCTGTGATCCCCAGATGGATCGGCGCGTCCGTGGCTTCGGCCAATTGTTGATAAGCGGCCGCCGCCATGAAAACGTCCGACGCTTTGCAACTGATTTTAAAGTTATGAAAATCATTATCTTGTAGGATCTTAATATGATCCAAGCCGCTTTCCACCATCGCATCCGGACAGGGTTCACCATATTTTTCAAGCAAATGTTTTTCCAGTGACCCAGCATTCACACCAATTCGGATCGAACAATTATTGTCCTTGGCAGCCTTTATAACTTCGCGAACCCGTTCGGGTGATCCGATATTGCCCGGGTTGATCCGCAAACACGCAGCGCCAGCCTCAGCGGCCTCGATACCCCGTTTATAATGAAAATGAATATCGGCAACGATCGGCACCGGGCTTTGGGCGCAAATATCCTTGAGTGCGGCACTGCTGTCCGTATCAGGAACAGACACACGTACGATATCTACCCCGGCATCCGCGCAGCGATTAATCTGCGCCAATGTGCCTTCAACATCCGGTGTCAAAGTGTTGGTCATGGTTTGAACCGTAATCGGTGCGTCACCGCCAACAGGGACATTCCCGACCATGATTTGGCGGCTTTCGCGGCGGTAAATATTACGCCAAGGTCGGATATGATTGATCGACATTTCGGGGTCACCTGTCAGGTTAGCGTTACACTTAACCTAATCCCTCATCGCCCTCACGGCAACGGCAGTCCAACACGAAATTTATCAAGACGTGT
>CAYOSK010000079.1:0-12604 GCA_964406585.1 uncultured Octadecabacter sp.
TCTGGGTGGGGCCGTTTTACGTCGGCTTCTTTGGAGTCACGACATTTTTCTTCGCCGCCCTTGGCACGATCCTCATTTTCTATGGGGCTGCCCTTGGCGACACATGGAACCCTTGGCTGATTTCCATCAATCCACCATCACTTGATGTCGGGCTTGGCATGGCGCCTTTGGCCGAAGGTGGACTTTGGCAAATCATCACCATCTGTGCGACCGGCGCATTTATCAGCTGGATGCTCAGAGAGGTTGAAATCTGCCGAAAGCTGGGAATGGGCTATCATGTTCCGTTCGCGTTTAGCGTCGCTATTCTGGCCTATTTGACGTTGGTTGTTATCCGTCCTGTTTTGATGGGCGCATGGGGGCATGGGTTCCCATACGGGATCTTCAGCCACCTCGATTGGGTCAACAACGTGGGCTATGCCTACGGTAACTTTCACTACAACCCCGCACATATGATCGCGATCACGTTCTTCTTCACGAACTGTCTCGCGCTTGCGTTGCACGGATCCCTTGTTTTGTCTGCGGTCAACCCCGCGAAAGGCGAAGAGGTCCGATCACCCGACCACGAAGACACGTATTTCCGTGATCTGATCGGCTATTCGATCGGGCCATTGGGCATTCACCGTCTTGGCCTGTTCCTCGCGCTGAGTGCCGGGTTCTGGTCGGCCGTTTGCATCGTGATTTCTGGCACGGTCTGGTTCGATGAATGGATCGTGTGGTGGTACGGCTGGGTAGCCCTGCCGCTTTGGGTAGACCTTGAAGGAGGCGTCAATGGCTGAGTATCAAAACATCTTCACTCAGGTTCAGGTCGCTGGACCGCCTGAGATGGGCATGGCCGGTGACGGCAAGCCCGAAGGCGAACGCACAAAATCTGCACGTATGTCGTCCCTGCTTGGCTGGTTTGGTAACGCCCAGCTTGGCCCGATCCACCTCGGCCCGTTTGGCGTCGTGGCGATGGCGACAGGGTTTGCATGGTTCTTTATTGTGGGCATGTCGTTTTGGGCACAAGCGGGTTACAGCCCGGGCGTGTTCATGCGGGATCTGTTCTGGTTCGCGCTTGAACCACCTGCCCCAGAATACGGGCTTGGCTTTGCGCCGCTGAACGAAGGCGGTTGGTGGCTGATCGCCAGCTTCTTCCTGCTGGTCAGCGTCATTAGCTGGTGGATCCGAACCTATCTGCGCGCAGAAGAACTCGGCATGGGCAAACATGTCGCTTGGGCGTTTGCCTCTGCGATCTGGCTGTTCCTTGTGCTGGGTCTGTTCCGTCCGTTGCTAATGGGATCATGGAGCGAAGCCGTGCCTTACGGTATTTTTCCGCACCTTGATTGGACGAACCTGTTTTCGATCACTTATGGAAACTTGTTTTACAACCCATTCCACGCGCTAAGCATCGCCTTCTTGTATGGTTCTGCTCTGTTGTTTGCGATGCACGGTGCAACGATCCTTGCGGTATCCCGTTTCGGCGGTGAACGTGAGATCGAACAGATCGTGGACCGTGGAACAGCATCTGAACGCGCTGCATTATTCTGGCGCTGGACGATGGGCTTTAACGCCACGATGGAAGGTATCCATCGCTGGGCGTGGTGGTTCGCTGTCCTGACAACGCTGACGGGTGGTATCGGAATTTTGTTGACCGGAACGGTCGTGGACAACTGGTACATCTGGGCACAGGACCACGGCTACGCGCCGCTGAACTAAGGAGAGACATCATGAGTGATCAAGACCAAGACTATCTCCGCACTGGCAACCGTGAATTTCGCCTTACGGCGGATGTCACAGCCCTGATGCTGAAGGGGGCGGGATACGCTGCCATCTTCTGCTTCGTGCTTGGGATTGCTTATGCGGTGCTTGTTGGGATCGCGGCCATCTTGCCAGAAGACAGCAAGTTTGCGCCAGACCCCACACCGACCTCGTTTGTAATCGAGGCCGTTGCACCCGCAATCGCCTAGGGTGCACGGAACGTGATCTGAGGCTTGGGCGCTCGCGCCCGCCTCACCCGAAGTTTGGGTCCTGTTCCCTGGGTCCAAACAACAGTTTGCCTTCACAAGGGTTCGCCCGCGTGCAGACATTCTGGTTCCCTTCCTGTTGGCTACAGGAAATCGATGCCGTGGGAGTCTCACTCCCACGGCATCACTCAGGGGACTGAAGATCGGATCGCTGCGCCACAGGGATCCTGCCAAGGGAACACATAGGGAGACTCCGACATGACCAACCGCCCCCAAACCCCCACATTGGATCGTGTAACGCTGCCGTCCGATTTGAAGGGACTGAGTGACGCTGAATTGCGTATCCTTGCCGATGAATTGCGATCCGAAGTCGTTTCGGCGGTGTCGGAAACGGGCGGGCATTTGGGATCATCGCTGGGTGTGGTCGAAATGACGGTCGCGCTGCATGCCGTTTTCAACACCCCCCATGACAAGATTGTTTGGGATGTTGGGCATCAGTGTTACCCGCACAAAATCCTTACCGGGCGCAGGGATCGCATTCGTACGCTGCGCCAAGAAGGGGGACTGTCCGGTTTTACCAAGCGAGCGGAATCCGATTTCGATCCATTCGGTGCGGCGCATTCATCGACCTCAATTTCCGCGGCCTTGGGTTTTGCGACCGCGCGCGATCTTGGCCAGAACACGGGTGATGCGATAGCTGTCATTGGTGATGGGTCCATTAGTGCGGGCATGGCCTACGAAGCGATGAACAACGCCGGGTCCGAAGGGCGGCGTATGTTTGTCATCCTGAATGACAACGAGATGTCGATCGCGCCACCTGTTGGCGCAATGTCCAAGTACCTGAGCAGTCTCTATTCCAGCCCTGCGGCAAGCATGGCCGAAGGATTTGAATCGGCGTTGCCCGGCCCATTGCGCGATCACGCACGTCGTGCGCGGCAACTGGTGACAGGTTTGTCCGGCGGGGCGGGGACGTTGTTCGAGGAACTGGGGTTTCAATACATCGGCCCGATTGACGGACATGACATGGACCAGCTGTTGAATGTTCTGCGCACTGCCAAGGTTCGCGCGACAGGTCCTGTTTTGATCCATGCTTGTACCGTAAAAGGCAAGGGATACGCCCCCGCCGAAGGGTCGGACGATAAATATCATGGTGTGGCCAAGTTCGATGTGACGACAGGCACCCAAAAGAAATCACGCCCAAACGCGCCAAGTTACACTAAGATATTTGGTGAAACGCTTGTGAAAGAAGCGCAGGATGATCCGGCAATCGTGGGGATCACAGCCGCGATGCCATCGGGCACCGGGATAGATATTTTTGGCAAAGCGTTCCCAAAGCGAACATTTGATGTCGGCATCGCGGAACAACACGCGGTCACGTTCGCCGCTGGTTTGGCCGCCGCGGGGTCAAAACCCTTTGTGGCGATTTACAGCAGCTTCTTGCAGCGGGGATATGATCAGATCGTCCATGATGTTGCGTTGCAAAACCTCCCCGTCCGTTTTGCCGTGGATCGGGCCGGTTTGGTTGGGGCCGACGGGCCGACCCACGCCGGCGCATTCGACATTGGATATCTTGCTGCGCTGCCCAATATGACCGTTATGGCCGCCGCGGATGAGGTTGAATTGATGCATATGGTCGCCACGGCCGCCGCACATGATACAGGCCCCATCGCATTCCGATATCCGCGCGGTGAAGGCGAAGGCATGGATATGCCTGAGCGTGGCGAAGTTCTAGAAATCGGTAAGGGGCGGATCATCCAAGAGGGCCGTGACATCGCGCTGCTTTCGTTTGGGGCCCATTTGGGTGAAACGCGGCGTGCTGCGCGGCTGCTTGAATCGCATGATGTCAGCGTCACCATCGCGGATGCACGTTTTGCCAAGCCGCTTGATATGGTGATGATCCGCAAACTGGTGAAATCGCACCGCGCTGTTGTGACGGTTGAACAAGGATCAGTTGGCGGATTTGGTGCAATGGTGCTCCATGCGTTGACCAATGAAGGACGGCTTGGTGAAACCCAACTGCGTACCATGACCTTGCCGGACCGCTTCATTGATCAGGCTGCACCAGATGCCATGTATGCGGATGGGGGATTGTCTGCCGTGGACATTGCAGCCACCGCGATGGAAGCGGCGGGCATTGATGCCGCAAATGTCCATTCTAAGGCGGAATAGAGCCTTATTCGCCTGCTTTAGCCATGTTGGAATAATCTGCGATCACCAGATCCAAATGATCCGCCAAATAGATTTGAAGCCAGGGCGTGTAAGCATCAGGATGGCGCGCAACCTCGGCCGCGAGATCGTAGATATCAACCCAACGGGTTTCCATGACCTCTTCCGGGTTAAGATCCATCACCAACGTAGTTTCGGACGCAGGTGCAACGAATAAATCGACGACTTCGTGTTCGATTAATCCGCCACCAACGTCCGCACGATACTCAAGTTGATCTCGGTACACTGGGTGGACGCCCTTGATCCCCAATTCATCATCGAGCCGTCGCACGGCACAGCTGCCCGCATCTTCGTTCCAATTGGGGTGCGTGCAGCAGGTGTTCGCCCACAGACCCGGGGTGTGGTATTTGCTCAGCGCACGGCGTTGGATCAGGACGTTTTTGCCATCCATCACAAAGACCGAAACGGCCTTATGCTTTAGTCCCTTTTGGTGAACTTCGAGCTTATCAACCGGGGTCAGCGTACCGTTCACCCAGGCCGGGATCATGGTCATCAGACGTGTTGCGGGCGCACAAGGCCCGTCAGGTGGCTAAGGTTCTTGAGACCAATTTTAATATGTGCCATCGGGCGCGCCTTAACGAGTTTCTTGTTCATATAGGCTTCGAACGTGAGCCTTTGCACGTCGACATCATGACACAGGGACACGAACCGTTCGCGGCGATCATCAGATTTATAGTAGGCGTCCTGCATCGACCGCAGCACGCGGAATACCATCTTATGTTCTTTCATGAACGATTTTCGTGCCAAACGTAGGTCTTTCACATTGGCCGACGCAAGGTAGGCAAGGCAGGCCTGAGCTGCAACACGCCCGCCGACCATCGCATAATATATGCCTTCGCCGGATGAAGGCGCAACAACACCCGCCGCGTCGCCCGCAAGCACAACGTCGCGGCCATTGTCCCAACGATCTAGGGGCTTTAGCGGAATGGGCGCGCCTTCTTTACGGATCGTTTTACACCCCGAAAGGCCAGAAGATTCACGCAGCTTTGCTGTCGCTTCTTTCAGATCAACTCCGTCAACTTCTGTTCCCATGCCGACACTGCATTGTGCGCCATGAGGGAAAACCCAACCATAGAAATCTGGGCTTATGTTCCCATCGTAGATCACGTCGCAGCGCATCGGATCGTAATTTTCATTGGCGGCAGGGGCTTCGATGATTTCGTGATACGCGATGACATACGGAATTTTGTCGCCCCCGGGGACTTCTTGTGCGCCCACCTTTGATCGCGCGCCGTCTGCCCCAATGATCAGATTGGTTTTCAGACGCATTTCGTTGCCGCTGATTTTGTCACGATACACGACTTCTTTGGTGTCGCCGTCACGATCAATGCGAATATAGGTCCCTGTATATCGATGCGCGCCCGCAGCTTTTGCGCGATCCCGTAGGTATTCATCAAAGTGTTCACGATCGACCATGCCGACATATCCATTTTCGATCGGGATATCGACGCGCCGCTGTGTAGGAGAGATCATGCGCGCAGTATTCACCCGCGCTACGATTTGTTCATCGGGGATCTCAAAATCTGCGATGAGGCGCGGTGGGACGGCGCCGCCGCAGGGTTTGATGCGGCCTTCGCGGTCGATGAAGGCAACCCGTTTGCCTGCCTGTGCGAGGTCTTGTGCGGCTGTGGCGCCGGATGGGCCGCCGCCCACAATTACAACATCATACATGGCTATTCTCCTGGCATAAGGGCTGCGGCGCTTGGCGCGTGGTCCATAACTTTGGTGGCAAGGATGGCGGCGCCCACAAAAAGCGCGCCTTCGAACAAAAAGACGCTGCCGAATGCGGTCGCATCTGTTGTTTGTGTGCGGGCGATATCAACAAGGGCGGCACCGGTCAGCCCGCCGAAACCGGCAGCGATTGCCTGTGCGGCGCCCCAAAGGCCCATGCGTGTCCCTTCTCGGCGCTTTGCGCCTTCGCCAGCAAGCGCCATCATAGAACCGATGGCTGCAACAGCGAACATCCCGTTAAAAAACCCAAGCGCAATCACCAACGGTTGCAAAAGCGTCGCTATCACAGCGGTACCGATGAACGACAGCGCAGCAAGAGACAGTGCCGACCCAAGACAGCCTGCAATGACCCAATTGCGCAGCGAGCCGATTTTGAGGGCCGTTGCCGCGATGCCGACCAGCAACATACCCATGAACACGCCGCCGTTCTGGGCACCGGAAAGGGATGTTGTTTCACCTGGGGTCAGATCGAATACCAGACCTGCGAAGGGTTCCAGGATGAGTTCCTGCATGAAATACGCGGTCATCGACAGGAAGACGAAAATCGTGAAACGGCGCGCGCGATCATCCGACCAAACTTCGGTTAGGGTTTCGCGAAACGACGCTGGGTCTGGTTCACGTTCGGCCTGAACGCGCCGTTCAATGCCCCAAACTGCGACAGATGTCAGCGCGGTGGCGATTATGCAGACCGAACCGACCAGTTTCAGCAACAATGCGGGGGAATACGGATCGAGCAAGTTGCCAATGATGACAGCCGTTACGGCGATGCCGAAGATCATCATCAACCATGTAATCGTTGCGGCCGCGGCGCGGCGGTTCGGGGCAGTTGCTGTCGCCAAAAGCGCGAGCAAAGACGTACCTGACGCCCCGACGCCAACGCCAATCAGCGCATAGGCAAGGATCGATACGAAAAGGCCAATCCAGTAATTTGCCGCAAGCAGCGGAACGCCCAACGCGGCAAGGAATCCACCTAGCGCCAGAATAGCCATGCCACCGATGATCCACCGTGTGCGTTTGCCGCCCACGTCGGATTTATGGCCCCATGACGGCCGGCTAAGTTGGATAGAATAGTGCAGGGCGACCAGCAGGCCCGGCAGAACAGCAGGCAATGCCAATTCCACGACCATAAGGCGGTTCAGGGTCGACGTCGTTAAGACGACAATCGCGCCAAGACACATCTGAACGAGGCCAAGCCGAACGATATCAAGCCATGTCAATTTCATGCCGTGAGCCCCCGCAGGGCGACGGCTGCGACCATCATTCCGCTGATATATAACAACACGCCAGTGCCATTGTACCAAGGTGCTTTGCCTTTGGGGTCACGCAGCATCACGGACATCGCCCAACCTTGTGCGATCAACAGGGCCGCAATGATAGCGGCTTGTAGTGGGCGATCCCACGCCAGCAACAGCACCACGACAACGGCCTGCGGCACTGCCATGATTGCGCAGGCCGCTTTCGCGGCACGATTTGGCCCCATCGTTACAGGAAGGGAATTGACCCCCATCTGGCGGTCACCTTCAAGGGCCTTAAAATCATTGAGCGTCATGATCCCGTGTGCGCCGATGCCATAGAGCAGGGCAACCACAACAATGCGCCAGTCTGGCGCGCCGGCTGTTAAAACCACGGCGCCGGTGATCCACGGCAGCGTTTCATAGGAGATGCCAACCAGACCGGGCCCCCACCAGCCAGACCGCTTGAGGCGGATTGGTTCAACCGAATAGGCCCATGCCGCTAGTACACCTAGAACAGTCGCGGCGAACCCCCATGGGCCCAGCAGCGTACCGACACCCAAAGATAAGACTGTCATAAACAGCGCAATCCAAAGCCCCCAGCGTCCGGGAATACGGCCTGACGGGATCGGGCGGTTGGGTTCATTGATGGCATCGACGTGGCGATCACACCAATCATTCGCCGCTTGCGACATGCCGCAAACAATTGGTCCAGCAAGAACGATGCCCAATCCCACCAACGCCCAATTGGACAGAGGTGACACGCCGGACGACACAGTACCGCACAGATAGGCCCACATCGGTGGAAACCACGTGATCGGTTTGATCAAGCGTAGCATCGCGGCGGGTTCGGGGTATTTCCCAGCAGTTATGGTGGGGCTAACACTCATGTTGTCAGGATAGTGTTACACATGTCGAGTCGGCAAGTGTAAAGTTTGGTTTACATCTGTACCCGCAAACGGACTCTCCTCATCCGAAGACACTGAAACCGGTAATTTGGCTGAATTAGCCGCCTTTGTTCAAAAGCGCGTATTTGCGAAGCTTCACGTAAAGTGACTGGCGCGATAGACCGAGCATTTCGGCTGCCGCAACTCGATTGTTCGATGTAAGTTCAATCGCGGTTTCAATGCACATCCGTTCCACAACGTCCGTGGTTTCGGCGACGATTTCTTTCAGCGTGGCCGATCCAACGAGTTCCATAACAGATTTGACGTTTTCTTCGCCCACAGGTGCGGTTGAAACACGCACAGCATCAGCGCGTGACGCATCACGTAAAATGAACGCGTAGCCGGGCCGTTCGACATCATTGAGGTATGTCGCGGAGATTTCAACAGCACGTGGCGCGCCGTGTTCGCCTTCCATTTTGGTGGAATACAGTCTGATATGGCCCACACGTGCGGCATTTTCCAAAAGAACCCGCAGATCAATATGGCCGCGTTGCAGATAATCGCTAAGGGAACGGCCCTTGACGTTCAGGGCATGTGCCGCGCCTGTCAGTTCAAGAAATGCCTCGTTTACCGACGCAAGCGTTCCTTCACCGTCCGTGAATGCGATTGCATCCGCGCCTTGATTGAAAAGCCCAAGCAGATTTTGAGGAACCTGACCGGATTCGCTGGTGTCGCTTTCGTTTACATCGAGCCGACACAGCATGATCCGTTCGCCGGAGGCCCGAAAAACGGTTGGATACAGTTTTAGTGTCTTGCCGCTTTTGCGCGTTTCCACAGAAATACTATTGGGACCTTCGGCAATGGCTGACGCTGCCAGTGCATCAATCAATTCGCCTTTACGGCGCCCGTCAAATTCCTGAGCGAAGGGCAAGCCGACGATATCATTCTTGTCACGTCCCAGCAGGCGTGCGGCGAGGCCATTTGCCTCGATTATGCGACCCGAAGACATGGAAACAAACGCCATGGCATCACGTCCGGCTTCCATCAAAACGCGGAACCGAGTGTCAAATTCACGCTGCTGTTCGTAGTCTTGTTCCAGCGCCATCTGCGCCTTTACAAGCTGTTGCTGCATTTCAGAAATTGGCCGCAAATCATGGCCCAACAGCAAAATCGAACCCTCAGGGCCGATGCGGTGCAACGTGTAGTTTACTGGAAAGCCCCATTCATGCAGATCATCTGTATGATTGAGTTGAAGCGGCTGCGCGGTCGTGTTTCCGTTCAGGAACGAGTCGAGGGCCCGATCAAACTTCGGAACGCTTTCAACACGTAGGATTGTGCGGACGTCTCTGTCTTTCCAATGGGATAGATCATCAATCGCATCGTTGGTTGGGTTTGTAATGACAGACAGGATGATTCCGCGTTCATCCACAACCAAGGCGATGTCAGCCAACGCCGCGATGATATCACCCAGCATCTCAGGTGCGATCAGGGGGATCGCGCCAGTGTCCCAATATTTGGTCCCACGTGACGTCATTGTGTAGCGATCACGATCGGACCGTTTTTCATCACCTAACTCCTCGTCTCTGCGAGGGAGGTCACCTTGAGAATTCTTTTTGTTAGCCCGCAAAAATCAATCGCCTCGAATGGATCTTTTGTCGCAAAATCGGCGCCAGTGATGGCCTTTACATCGATCTCTTGATCCAACACGCCGCCCCCGATCACAATCGGAGGACAAACAGAGGCCGATTGGCGTACAGCATCCACACATTTCGTCAAAGAATCAAGGCTCTCAGCTTCGCTCGCTGAGATCAACACGCCGTCAAAGGACGCATCGCCAAATAGGACGCGAAGATCATGCGGTGTCGCCCCCATTGCGATCCGCACTGACAGACCCAAACGCCGGAGCTGCCCACTTAAGACCATGGCGCCCAAGGTGTGATAGGTATCTTTTGCAACGATCACGACGAGGCCTGCTTTGTGGCCGGTGTCGTCATCCCTACCATGTGCTGTCCATTCGGTCCCAATCAGGCGCAGGGCTGACTGCAGGCGGGCCGTGCCAATTGTGACGCGCGCGAAGCTGAGCTTGTCATCGCACCATTCGTCACCGAGTTGGCGCGCAACGTGAGGGATATAGACAGTCGCAATCGCTTCGCCCGGAATTCCAGTGGCCAACATATCGTTGACCAAAGATGTAACATCGTCGCTACCACCATCAGCCGCCGCATCGCGCAATCGACGCGCAAATTTTTCTTCGAGAGGCGTATCGGTTTTAAGGTTGCGTTGCGCCACGAGTGTTAACGCGCGACTTGCCAGCGCGTCGACTGACGCGTTCGAAGTCCCAAAAACCGGGGACCGCTGGCTCTTTTTGGAGTGATTTGACATCTGAAACTCCGGCTGATCCCGCAAAGCCAGAGACCAACCCTAGCTACTGTAAACCAATCAGCACAGGTATTGTCGACGAGATGGTCTTAAATGTCAAAGTGAATTGACATTTATGTCCAAAACCCGCGTCGAAAAGGTAATTAACCTCAATTAACGTGGTGTTTGCGCTGTCCGTCGACAGCGGCGACTGTAAACACTAAAAGTGTAAATCTAAATTGACACTATGGCATTCTCAAGCGTAGGCTATTCCGTGAATAGACGTCAGGGAACGACCAAAATGCGGCAAAGCCAATCGCCACATATACCGAAAAACCAGCTCTATACGGACGCAGAACGGGCTCGTCGTGATGGCACCATTTGGACGTTAGTTCAGGGGCTTCTTGCGCCAGTTCAATTCGTCGTCTTCTTGATGTCGTTGGTGCTGGTTGTTCGGTACCTCGTCACTGGTGACGGGTATGCCATTGCAGCCGATAGTGTGGTCGCGAAAACAGCCCTGTTGTACCTGATTATGATCACCGGCGCGGTCTGGGAAAAAATTGTCTTTGGCCAGTACCTTTTTGCACCTGCATTCTATTGGGAAGACGTTTTCAGCTTTGCGGTCATCGCATTGCATACCCTATATATTATTGGGCTTTATGGCACAGACTGGTCCCCCACGACGCTGATGTTGATCGCGCTTTTGGCCTATGGAACCTATGTCGTGAACGCGGGTCAGTTTATCCTGAAATTGCGCCGCGCGCGGTTGGATATGGCGGTGGCCGCATGACCTATTCGCCAACCCCACCCCAAGGCGGCGGATGCCGCACAGCGCCCGTTCTAAAGGAGCGTGGTCAGCGGGAGGTTTTCTGCGGTCTGACGGGTATTATTTGGCTGCACCGCAAAATGCAGGACGCGTTCTTTTTGGTCGTAGGGTCGAGGACCTGTGCCCACCTTTTGCAATCCGCCGCTGGCGTGATGATTTTTGCCGAACCTCGATTCGCGACAGCGATTCTGGAAGAGGGCGATTTGGCGGGTTTGAAAGACGCACAAGACGAATTGGATGCCCAAGTTGACAGATTGCTGTCCCGCCGCCCGGATATCAAACAGCTGTTTTTGGTCGGGTCTTGTCCATCCGAAGTGATCAAGCTCGACCTTGCAAAGGCGGCTGAACGACTCAGCGTGACCCACGGGCCATCCGTTCGCGTTCTGAACTTTTCCGGTTCGGGAATCGAAACAACATTTACGGAAGGTGAAGATGCCTGCCTAGCGTCTATGGTTCCCGTTCTGCCAGAAACTGACAAACGCCAGTTGGTTGTTGTTGGTGCATTGCCTGACGTTGTTGAAGATCAGATGCTCGGCCTGCTTGACGGTTTGGGTGTTGAAACCGTCAGATGTTTGCCGACGCGCACGGTTGAAGACGAACTCGAAGTTGGGCCAAACACGGTGTTCGCGCTGACCCAGCCGTTTCTTGGGGAAACCCATGCCGCATTGCTGCGCCGGCATGCTCGACATCTCCCGGCGCCATTCCCCTATGGTGAAGAAGGCACAACCGCGTGGCTGTCTGCGATTGCGAACGAATTTGGCGTGGATGCTGATACCTTTGCCCGTGTGACAGATGCCCCGCGCGCCCGCGCCCGTGCCGCAGTTCGCAAGGCGTCCGAAGCATTGCGTGGCAAGTCTGTGTTCTTCCTGCCGGACAGTCAGATGGAAATTCCGCTGGCCCGTTTTCTGGCCCGTGAATGTGGCATGGCCCCGATTGAGGTTGGTCAGCCCTACATTCATGATGCGCTGCATGGTCCCGATCTGGATCTCCTGCCCGCAGGTCCGCAGATTTCTGAAGGTCAGGACGTGGACAAACAGTTAGACCGCGTCATGGCCGCGCGCCCGGATCTGACGGTGTGCGGGTTGGGACTTGCAAATCCACTCGAAGCCGAGGGCCTGACGACCAAATGGGCCATCGAATTGGTGTTCACACCTGTCCATTTCTACGAACAGGCCGGTGATCTTGCAGGATTGTTTAGCCGCCCCGTGCGCCGACGCAATATTTTGGGATTGGAGGCTGCGGAATGAAGCTTTCGGTTTGGACATACGAAGGCCCGCCCCATGTCGGTGCGATGCGCGTCGCAACAGGAATGAAGGGCCTGCACTACGTTTTGCACGCGCCGCAGGGCGATACCTATGCGGATCTGCTGTTCACGATGATTGAACGGCGCAACCATCGGCC
>CAYOSK010000080.1:0-12478 GCA_964406585.1 uncultured Octadecabacter sp.
GACAATGAATGGGGCTTCAGCGTCCGTATGGCTGATGTTGCCGCCCACATGGGTCGTCTTAACTAAGCCAAATTACGGTCAAATTGCACGGCTAGATCCTCTGTGACGGAGGGACAGCTGATGCAGGCATCCATAGACGACTATCTTGCGATAGACATTAAAGAGGTGCTGAAACGACAGCTGCGCAGCAGCTATAATCGCACCGCACTCGCTTTGGTCAGCCTTGGCCTTACCGCTCATCTTGCCTACGAGGCGTTCGTACATGAGGACGCCGGTTTTGCCTTTCTCGCCGTCGTCGTCGCCCTATTCACCTTTTTTGTCTTGATCGGCCACACACCGCGACGTGGGATGGTCTTTGGAATGATCCTAAGGCCTCGTGACTACTGGCCCGCCTCAACGATCCACGACAATGCCACCAAGCGGGCCCGCGTTGCCGCTGCCAAAAGCGCCATTCGGACGGGCGAAGACCTTAATCCTGATGCGTTTCGCATGCGCCGCCACCTCAAAATTCTTCTGATCAGCCGGCTTTTGGGTGCAGTGGCTATGGCCATGATCTGGGTCGCCTTCACTTGGAACGCTCAATTAACGGCGCGCGCCGAACACGTCGCACGTTTCGGAACCGAGCAAGGTGTCACAGTCTTTGTGGACCTTGAGGGGAATGAGACAGTAACAATTGACCCCGCGGCGTCCCCAGGTTCTGTGCGCAGAACCATTGAGCAACCGTCGCGCCTGCCGCTTGCCTCCCCCACTGTGCAACTTGATCAAACACCACAAGCCGACCCCACCCCAGCAGTGCTCGACCCGGCCCCAGCAGTGCTCGAGACCGCTCCACAAGAAGCGAGCGCGCCAATCGTGCCTCCCAACCCGCCTTTGCCATCTTACTGGCCACCCATCACCGAGGGCTATTCGGTGACGATCTATGACCGCACGCCGTCTGGGGCCCTTAAGCTCGTCGAAATGCGTCTGCAGTACGGGGATGGAGCGATGTACGCTGTCGGTCCGTAGGCGCAATTGCGCTCAGATATCCCTGCCCACCTCGTGCAAACAACAACATTCCCGCGCAAATCCGCCGTGTGGCCAGACAACGCCATTTGCTGCCCAAAGCAAAATCCTAAGCGCCACTGGCCTTGCAAACGTCGTCCCAGCGGCTACACCCGCGTCATGACAACCCGTCTTGCCCTTATCCTTGCCTGTCTCATCGTCGGCTTTTTCGTGTTGGACCACTACGTTCTGCATCTAAACGCATTTGTGTTTCTAGCGAAGAAAATGATCGATTTGATGAACTACGTAGCCATCTGGCGATAGTCGCTATCGCATGGGTTGACCTTTGGCGCGATATGGGGATGTTAGCGCCAACAGTGGCGCCATGATGGCGCGACGTTTCATCCATCCAACGAGCTGGAGGGTCCCATGACCGTAAAAGTAGCAATTAATGGCTTTGGCCGCATTGGCCGCAACGTTCTGCGTGCCATCGTTGAATCAGGCCGCACCGATATCGAAGTCATCGCGATCAACGATCTTGGCCCTGTCGAGACCAACGCACACCTTCTGCAATACGATTCAGTCCACGGCCGGTTCCCACAGCAGGTTAAAACGTCCGCGGACACCATCGATGTTGGGCGCGGGCCGATCAAGGTTACCGCGATCCGCAATCCCGCTGACCTGCCATGGTCTGATGTGGACATTGTCATGGAGTGCACCGGAATTTTCACATCAAAAGAAGCCTGCCAGGCCCATCTCGAAAATGGATCATCGCGCGTTCTGATTTCTGCGCCGGGCAAAGATGCTGACAAAACAATCGTCTATGGCGTCAACGACGGCACACTCACGGCAGACGACATCGTCGTATCCAACGCATCTTGCACGACAAATTGCCTGTCTCCTGTTGCAAAAGTCCTGAACGACACATTCGGCCTTAAGCGTGGATTTATGACGACAGTTCACAGCTACACCGGCGACCAGCCAACGCTGGATACCATGCACAAAGACCTCTACCGCGCCCGTGCGGCAGCCATGTCCATGATCCCGACGTCCACAGGGGCGGCCAAAGCCGTTGGTTTGGTATTGCCGGAACTGGATGGACTGCTGGATGGTGTTGCGATCCGTGTGCCAACCCCCAATGTGTCCTGCGTTGATTTAACGTTCGAAACAAAACGCGACACCACAGTAGAAGAGATTAACAACGCAATGCGTGAAGCAGCGGCATCTGGCCCGCTCAAAGGTATCCTTGGCGTGACCGACCACAAACTGGTGTCCATGGATTTCAATCACGATCCGCATTCTAGCATCTTTGCGACAGATCAAACCAAGGTGATGGATGGCAACATGTGCCGCATCCTGACGTGGTATGACAATGAATGGGGCTTTTCAAATCGGATGGGCGACACAGCCGTGGCTATGGCCAAGCTGATCTAAGGTGGCGTTGCGCTTCGTTTGGTCAACTGGTAATTTTTCTTGGGGAGCGGCGCCAGACTGGGGTGCCGCTCACCCAATATAGAAAGACGTGAGGTTCATAGATCAATGAAGAAGCCAATTGTACTGATAAGCATCGCCACCCTTTTGACCGGATGCTTGGCAGAAGCATGGAATGGGACCGGAACGGAAATCGGTAGCCGCAATGGCAAGGTTCTTTATGAAACCTCGTGTCAGGTGCAGCTGCGGCTTGTTGGGCGAAATGCCGTGATTGGGCCAAACCGCGGAAACGCCGTTTCAGACATCTATTCTTGTGAACCTCAGGCCCGAACGACCTGTGAAAACGGCTTTACCATCAGCAATACGGATCGTGGTCCGACCTATATGGATACCTTTGTGACAGATAACGGTTTCCAACGGATCACCGAACGGGTGCGCGTTCAGGACGTGAGCATTCAGTACACCTGCAATTGACCCAAAAACGTCATCCACAGTGACCCCATAAAGGGTGTGGTTTTTCCCATTTGGATGAACGACGCGGGCCAAGCGCGTGTAAATCGCAAATGCCCAATCAACAAAAGGCTGCCAAGGTGGGCGGCCTTTTTTTGTGCAGTACGGAAAGAACCTATGCAAAAAGCGCAGGTCGGGCAGCCCAAATACGGGTCTAGTGCTGCGCCGCAGCATTGCTAGGTTTGTATCAAGACAAACACTCCGAAACGCACATCCATGGAAAGGATACGCACAATGACATTGATCAACACACTCCGCGATCGCCTTGCCAAACGCGCCGCTTACCAAGTTACGCGACGCGAAATTGCGAATTTGCCACGCGATCTGGCCGTCGAAGATCTTGGTATTTACCCGGGCGATGCCGCCAAAATCGCTACTCGCGCTGTATACGGGTAAGACATCACGCTGACGTGATGGGTCGTGATCTGACGGCCTGATCAAATCAAGGCAAAGTGCGTTCAAGAATTCGAAAAGGATGCACTGTGCCAAAATCCAAAAAACGCACGCCCCGCCCCACCGGTGCGAAATCGGCCAAGCAACAGAACGCAAAGCCTCTTTCTCGTCGCGGCGCCCTTAAACGGGTTGGCCTTTATACCGGAGGCGCTGTCGTTCTCGCAGCTTGTGGGGCGGCTTTTGCTCGCGACTTTCAGGTCAAACTTGCTGAAGGCGATTTGACCAAAATCGGGCGAGGTAAGCCAACGATCGTTCAAATACACGACCCTTCGTGTCAGTTATGCCGTGCCCTTCAAAGGGAAACCCGTGCCGCCCTCGCGGACTGCGATGAAAGCTACGACTACCTCGTGGCCAACGTCAAAACCCAACAAGGGGCGGAATTTCAACGCCGTATGGGTCAACCTCATGTCACACTCGCACTTCTCAATGGAGACGGCACACCGTTGCACTTTGTCAATGGCGTTACACCTGCGGAAACGCTCAAGGCAACGTTTGGACGGGTCTTTGGTTAAGCCTTAAAACCCGAAGCGAATACCCCGCGCCGAGCCCTCTAGTGTGTGGAATTTTGCTTAATAATACAGTTACTTGCCCAGCCGAGCCTGCAATGCATCCCGCACCGCGGGCGTCACAAACTTTGACACATCGCCATTCAAACGCGCAATTTCTTTGACCAATTTGCTTGCGATGGCCTGATGCTGTGCTTCTGCCATCAAGAATACGGTTTCAACACTATCATCAAGTTGGCGATTCATGCCGACCATTTGATATTCGTATTCAAAATCGGCAACCGCGCGCAATCCGCGGATAATAAGGCTCGCACCGACATCCTTGGCACAATCGATCAAAAGATTTTCAAAAGGGTGCGCCACGATTTCGCATCCCGTGCGGGCAGAAATTGCATCGCATTCCGCCTCGATCATCGCGACCCGTTCTTCCAGATTAAACAATGGCCCCTTGTCACGGTTAATCGCTACGCCAATCACCAGTTTATCAACCAGTGAAGATGCACGTTGGATGATATCCAAATGCCCTAACGTGACAGGGTCGAATGTCCCTGGATACAGCCCGATACGCATGTCGGCCCCCCTTCTTCGCAATTTGGGCGCAAGACACCCGATTGATCGCCAAAACGCAAGGCCGCGATGGCCTAGTGGCCCATAACCATGCCTTCAAGTGCGTCGCGTTCCATCGCCAACTCGGCCAATCGGGCCTTTACGACATCACCAATCGAAATCAGCCCGATCAGTGTTCCGCCATCAAGAACCGGCATGTGCCGAAACCGTCCCTCGGTCATTTTGCTTAGAATAGCGTCAGACGTATCAGATGGCGCGCATGTCACAAGTTTGCGGGTCATCATCGTGGCAATGGTTTCTGTTAAACACGATGCCCCACGTTTTCCAAGTTCACGCACGATGTCGCGTTCGGACAAGATACCAGCCGCTGTTTTGCCGTTGTCATCGCTCACAACAACTGTCCCGATCCGTTTTTGTGACATGATCGCAGCTGCATCCGAAACACTGGCCTGCGTCCCAAGCGTCAACACTCCTTCGACGGCCTTGGTTTTCAGGATTTGTGATACATTCATCTGTTTCCTCCTCCTTGATGGACCAACAGCCTACGCGCCCTGCCCCCATGTCTGTCAAGGTTGCCCCGATCCCAGAGGCGCACCAACAACGCTATGCCCCATATGGCGGAATAGTCTTAGCCGCTTTACGCCCCGCAAAATACTGTGTTTAACCTATTATCAACAATTCGGAACGGAGGCTTCCATGACCACAGAACTTACCCATTATGTCGGCGGCAAACACATCGCTGGAACATCCGGGCGTTTTGCAGATGTGTTCAACCCCGCAACCGGCGAAGTTCAAGCCAAGGTCCCATTAGCGTCGCAGTCCGAATTAGACGCCGCTGTTGAAATTGCCGCGAAGGCACAGCCTGCTTGGGCGGCCACAAACCCGCAACGCCGCGCACGTGTGTTGATGGCGTTTGTCGGACTGTTGAACCGCGACATGGATAAGCTGGCAGAAGCATTGTCACGCGAACACGGCAAAACGTTCCCTGATGCAAAAGGCGATATTCAGCGCGGACTTGAGGTGGTTGAATACTGTATCGGTGCCCCCGAAATGCTGAAGGGCGAGTACACGGATGGAGCAGGTCCAGGCATCGATATTTATTCTATGCGTCAACCGCTTGGCGTAAGTGCGGGTATTACACCGTTCAATTTTCCGGCAATGATCCCGATGTGGATGTTTGCGCCAGCCATCGCGTGCGGCAATGCGTTTATCCTGAAACCCTCTGAACGCGATCCATCGGTCCCACTGATGCTTGCGGAACTGATCGAAGAAGCAGGCTTGCCCGCCGGTATTTTACAAGTCGTAAATGGAGACAAAGACTGCGTCGATGCGATCCTTGATAACGACGTCATTCAATCCATCGGTTTTGTCGGATCTACCCCAATCGCCGAATATATCTATGGGCGGGGCTGTTCGAATGGTAAGCGGGTTCAGTGTTTCGGCGGTGCAAAGAACCATATGATCATCATGCCCGACGCAGATATGGCGCAGGCCGCGGATGCGCTTGTTGGGGCGGGCTACGGCGCTGCGGGCGAACGCTGCATGGCTATTTCGGTTGCCGTGCCGGTTGGCGAAGAAACAGCTGACAAACTGATCGAAGAATTGATCCCGCGCATCGAAAAACTGCGCGTCGGCCCATATACCGCTGGCGACGATGTTGATTACGGCCCTGTCGTGACGGCAGCTGCAAAGGCCAATATTGAACGGCTTGTGGAAACCGGCGTGAAACAGGGTGCAAAACTGGTTGTGGATGGGCGCGGTTATAAGCTTCAGGGCTACGAAGACGGCTTTTTCGTTGGGCCGCACCTGTTTGACAACGTCACACCGGATATGGACATCTACAAAACAGAAATCTTCGGCCCTGTTCTGTCGACCGTGCGTGCGGGAAGCTATGAAGAGGCCATTGGTTTGGCAATGGATCATGAAATGGGCAACGGCACCGCGATCTTCACCCGTGACGGTGATGCCGCCCGCGATTTTGCGGCGCGTATCAATGTCGGCATGGTTGGCATTAACGTTCCAATCCCCGTCCCGCTTGCCTATCATACCTTTGGGGGCTGGAAGAAATCCGTCTTTGGCGATCTAAATCAACACGGTCCCGATGCCTTTAAATTCTACACACGCACCAAGACAGTCACGGCGCGTTGGCCATCTGGTATCAAAGAAGGTGGCGAGTTCAACTTCAAGCCGATGGACTAGCATCTTGTAAAATTTTGAAGTTTGCCGCATGCTGACATTCGCAATTGAAAAGAGACGATGACGGTCAACTTCAAAATTCTTTCGAAAATTAATCTGGTCCATATAAAATACGTGGGCTTTGCCGACTTCGCATCGACGCTTAGCGCTGCACGGGCCTGTACGAATGATCCAAGATTTAGTCCCTCACTCCCGCATTTTTTTGACCTCGGGGATGTGACAGGTTTCGAACAGGATTTTGCAGGTTTTTTCGCGATGCAGGCTGAATTGGCGAACACCTATCCACCTGAGGAAAACGATCACCTTGGTGTCTATTTTGCACCCGATGGCCCAGCCCGCGAAATGGCGGAACTCGCACGGAAATCATGGGATGGTGTGCCGCATATGGTGCTGCGCATTCTTGATGATTACGATCTTGCGCTTGGCGTTCTTGGGCTAAGCCGTGCGGATTTGGAAATGCATCTGGCGTCCTCCTGACACTTTTCACAGGGGTGTGATTCGAAATGCGGCCTATTTCGTGCGATGTATTCAGGAACAAAAATCTGTAGGCAGACCATGTTCACAAAACGCACATTCCTGATTAGTGGGGCCGCCGCAATGGCAACCCCCGCTTTGCTTCGTGCGCAGGGCGCGCCAGATCGCAATGCTTCATCTTTTGTCACTCAGAACTGGCAGGATCATTTCGAAACACTGGGGCAAGGTGCAATTCTTGCGGATATTACATCGCGTGCGCTGCACTACTGGGGTGCGGATGGAACATATCGCCTTTACCCATCGTCTGTCCCCATGAGCGAAGACCTCACTCGGCGTGGGTATTCGCAAATTGTGCGCAAACGGATCGGACCAAGCTGGACACCCACAGCATCTATGCGAGAACGCGATCCAGATTTGCCGATTAGCATCGAAGGCGGAGCCCCCGGTAACCCACTTGGGACCCATGCGCTGTATTTGACCTGGCCTGCCTATTTGATCCACGGCACTCACGACACTCGAAAAATCGGGCGTCAAAGTTCTTCGGGTTGCATCGGGCTCTATAACGACCATATCGCCGAACTGTTCGCGGTTGTGCAAACAGGCACACAAGTCCGGCTTCTTTAACAAATTTTGCGCGACCCGAATGCGGGCGGCAGCTTGCAATTTTTGCGTTCCTACGGCTACCTGTTGCGATATCCATGCACGGCGCAATTCGCGCGCGTGTCATGATCCCAAAGGAACCGATTTCGAATGCCTCTCATCTTCTTTCGGCGTCCTCTGACATGAGTGACATAAATATCCGCAAAGACGGTCAAGCTGGCCGCATTACCTTGAACCGTCCAGATGCACTGAACTCATTGACGTGGGACATGTGCCTTGCGATCGAAAAGGCGATTGATACATGGGCGGACGATCCTGAAATTGCGCTGATTATTATAGATGGCGCAGGAGAAAAGGCATTCTGCGCGGGGGGCGACATTCATGAAATGTACCGCACGGGCACGGCGGGTGATTTCACCTACGCAGATCGGTTTTGGCGCGATGAATACCGGATGGTTGCCAAATTATTTAACGTACCCAAACCGGTTGTAACCTTCCTACACGGCTTTACGCTGGGTGGTGGTGTTGGCGTTGGGTGTCATGGGTCACATCGGATTGTGTGCGAAGACAGCGTGGTGGGCCTGCCCGAGGCATCCATCGGGCTGGTTCCGGATGTTGGGGGATCGTTGATCCTTGCGCGCGCACCGGGGCGTATCGGCGAATACCTTGGGCTGACGGCCGACAGAATGGACGCAGCCGACGCAATTCACGCAGGGTTTGCGGATTATTTCATTCCAAAGGCCGACTGGGCCGATTTAATCGAAAACCTATGTAAAACAGGCAGTTACGAACTGGTCGACGCTGCTGCAAAACGCCCCCCAGAAAGCCGCCTTGCTGCATGGCAACGTGATATTGATGATGTTTTTGGTGGTGAAACCGTTGGCGACATCTGGCGCGGCATGCCTGATCCGTTGACCCCTGCTATGATCCACGCGCAAAAGTGTTTGAACCGCACCTCGCCCCTCGCGCAGCGGGCCTCGTTGGTTCTGATTCACAAAATACGCCATCTAGACAGCATTGAATACGCGCTCGATTACGAATTGCGCTGCACATCCCGCGCGATGGAACATGGTGATTTCCTCGAAGGTATCCGTGCTGCAATCATTGATCGTGACCGCACGCCAAAATGGCGGTTCGCAACATGGGAAGACGTGCCGGGTGGTGAAATTGTGCGCCTGTCTTACCCCAATCGGCCGCCCCTTGATTTAACGGGAGACGCCCTGTGAAAATCGCATTCATTGGTTTGGGCAATATGGGTGCGCCGATGGCGCGATGCCTAAGTGCAGCGGGATATGACATCACCGGTTTCGACACGGCTGCCGCGCCCAATGGCTTGTCCCTAGCCGGTTCCGCACAAGAGGCGTCGCGGGGCGCAGATGTCGTGATCACGATGCTGCCCAATGGGGACATCCTGCGCAAAGTGGCAGATGATATCTACCCTGTCATGCCCACCGGGGCGATCCATCTTGATTGTTCTACGGTCGATGTTCAATCTGCCCGAGACACAGCGCAAGCCGCTGAAACCGCAGGACTTTATGCAATCGATGCACCCGTATCTGGCGGCACAGTGGGTGCGCAAAACGGCACGTTGACCTTTATGGCAGGCGGTCCGGCTAAAGCGTTTGAGATCGTGACACCGTTGTTGGATGTGATGGGGCAAAGGGCCGTACATTGTGGGGATTCTGGTGCAGGCCAAGCAGCAAAAATCTGTAACAACATGATCCTTGGTGCGACGATGGTTGCAACCTGCGAAGCCTTCGCACTTGCGGACAAGCTGGGCCTTGATCGCCAATCCATGTTCGATGTCGTGTCCACGTCATCCGGGCAAAGTTGGTCCATGAACACCTATTGCCCGGCACCCGGTATTGGTCCGAACAGCCCGTCGGACAATGCCTATGCGCCGGGGTTCTCTGCTGCGCTTATGCTCAAAGATCTGCGGTTGGCACAAAAGGCTGCGACAACCGTCGACGCAGCGACGCCAATGGGCGATCGCGCGCTTCAGGTCTATGCCGATTTTGTCGAACTTCACGGCATGGGCGGCATGGATTTTTCCGCCATGCTCCCCCACCTTGAAGGCGCATCGCGCGACTAACTACTCAGCCGCCACCTTTTTGTCTGCCAGCATTGGTTTAAGATACTGCCCCGTGTGGGACGCTTCAATTTCGGCGATCTGTTCGGGCGTTCCTGTCCCAACGACCATGCCGCCCTTGTCGCCGCCCTCAGGTCCGATATCGATCACGTGATCAGCCGTTTTGACCACATCAAGATTGTGTTCGATTACGATCACTGTGTTGCCGCCATCAACCAGTTCGTGCAGGACCTCTAGTAATTTTCGAACATCTTCGAAGTGTAAACCGGTCGTTGGTTCGTCCAAAATATACAATGTGCGACCTGTGGACCGTTTCGCGAGTTCTTTGGACAATTTAACGCGCTGCGCTTCGCCGCCCGACAAAGTCGTCGCCTGTTGGCCCACTTTGATATAGCCAAGCCCCACACGCATCAGCGCATCCATCTTATCACGAATGGACGGAACGGCCTTAAAGAACCCCTGCGCTTCTTCAACATTCATGTCCAAAACATCCGCGATGGATTTACCCTTGAATTTGATCTCGAGCGTTTCACGATTGTACCGCGCGCCTTTGCAGGTTTCACATTCGACGTAAACGTCGGGCAGAAAGTGCATTTCAATCTTGATAACGCCGTCACCCTGGCACGCCTCGCACCGCCCACCTTTGACGTTGAAACTGAAACGCCCGGGCTTATAACCGCGCGCCTTGGCTTCGGGCAGCCCCGCAAACCAATCGCGGATCGGGGTAAACGCCCCGGTGTAGGTCGCAGGGTTTGACCGCGGCGTCCGTCCAATCGGGCGCTGATCAATATCGATGACCTTATCAAGATGTTCTAACCCTTTGATCGTCTCGCAGGGTGCAGGAGTCTGGCGGGCGCCATTCAGGTTCATGGACGCCGTTTTGAACAGGGTTTCAATGGTTAGGGTCGATTTTCCGCCCCCTGACACCCCTGTCACGCAAACAAATTTGCCCAGCGGGAAATCAACGGTGATGTTTTGCAGATTGTTTCCGCTGGCCTTTTTAACCGTAACTTTTTTCTTGTTGCCCTTGCGCCGCTTGGCCGGCACCGAAATTTCGCGTCTTCCAGCAAGGTAATCGCCAGTGATGCTGTCAGGGTTTGCAATTATTTCAGCCGGCGTCCCTTTCGCAACAACTTGCCCGCCATGCACACCGGCACCGGGGCCAATATCGAACACATAATCGGCTTCGCGCACGGCCTCTTCATCGTGTTCCACGACAATGACGGTATTACCTTGATCTCGAAGGTTTTTCAGGGTGGTCAACAATCGGTCATTGTCGCGTTGATGCAACCCGATAGACGGTTCATCCAACACGTATAAGACACCCTGCAAACCGGATCCGATTTGCGATGCAAGACGGATGCGTTGGCTTTCACCGCCCGACAATGTGCCGGAATTGCGTGACAGCGTCAGATATTCAAGCCCGACATTGTTCAAAAACCCAAGACGTTCGCGAATTTCTTTCAAAATCGGGCCAGCGATACTGTTCTTTTGTTTGCTCAGTTGATCTGGCACCTGTTTGCACCAATCAAACCCTTCGGCGATGGACATTTCCACCACCTGACCAGCATGGAGGCCGCCAATTTTAACGGCCAATGCTTCCTCTCGGAGACGATAGCCGCCGCAGCTGCCGCAGGGGCGATTGTTTTGATAACGTTCAAATTCTTCCCGGATCCAATTGCTGTCCGTTTCACGATAACGGCGTTCCATATTGGGAATGACGCCTTCGAATGCGCGCGATACGCTGTAGACACGACCGCCTTCATCGTAACGGAATTTGATTTCTTCGTCGCCCGAACCGTAAAGGAACACCTGCTTTACAAAGGCAGGCAGGTCTTTCCAGCGGGTGTTCTTGTCAAATTCATAATGTTTGGCAATGGCTTCGATGGTTTGCAGAAAATAGGGTGATTTTCCCTTACGCCATGGGGCCAGGGCCCCGTCATAGATTTTCAGCGTGGCATCGGGCACAACAAGGCGTTCGTCAAAAAACAGCTCACCCCCCAAGCCATCGCATGACGGACACGCCCCGAACGGCGCGTTGAACGAAAACAGCCGCGGTTCAATTTCGGGAATCGTGAAACCAGACTCGGGGCAGGCAAAATTCTCCGAAAATGTGATCCGTTCGGGTTCGCCTTCTTTTGGGGCGGTTTCCAGCACCGTAATCCCATCCGCAAGGTCCAGCGCCGTTCGAAACGAATCCGCGAGCCGGGTTTCCAACCCTTCACGCACCACGATGCGATCCACGACAACATCGATGTCATGACGAAATTTTTTGTCCAGCGTGGGCGGTTCGTCCAGTTCGTAGAATTCACCATCTACTTTGACACGCTGAAACCCTTGCTTGCGCAGTTCCAGAAATTCTTTGCGATATTCACCTTTTCGGTCCCGAACGATGGGCGCCAAAAGATAACCACGTGTGCCGTCTTCCATGTCCATGACGCGATCGACCATGTCCTGCACTTGTTGTGCTTCGATCGGCAGACCTGTGGCGGGCGAATATGGCGTGCCGACACGGGCAAACAACAGGCGCATGTAGTCGTATATCTCGGTCACGGTGCCAACCGTTGAACGCGGGTTTTTGCTGGTGGTTTTTTGTTCAATCGAAATCGCAGGACTAAGGCCACTGATATGATCCACGTCCGGCTTTTCCATCATATCAAGGAACTGACGG
>CAYOSK010000081.1:0-12282 GCA_964406585.1 uncultured Octadecabacter sp.
CGGTGTGAGCTGAGCGCGCAGCCGACGCTTGGTGCGGCGAACACTATTCCATTGCTATCGATATCTGACGAAACACCGCTCACGGAGACGGTCGAAACAGCCCTGACAGGCGTTTCTGTTTTGTTTACGTAGACCCCATCAGGAGAGCCGCAATGAAGAAACTTCTAGTCGTCGCCGTTGCCCTTGGCATTGCCAACCCTACGCACGCATGGGACCGGATGTTGTTGGGTGACTGTCAGGCGGCGTTTGAAAATCTCGCTGAATTGATTGCGCCGGATGATGTTGAACAAACAGAAGTGATGTCCCGATCTATGCGCGCCACAGCGGACGGTTGGTGCGAAGTACGCGGCACGGATCCTGGTTTCGAATTTGCAACGTTCAAAACGTTTGCATGGCGGGCGGATGGAATCGCGCGCTGGAACACCGATGGGATTGCACCGCTTGGAATACAACTGCGCGCCGGCGGGATTTCACCCCAGGACCTGCAAGATGGCGGGGGCGATAACCGCCCTGATATCTCATTCGAAGCGACCGTGCGGCAATTGCCAGACGCAGGCCAGGTGATTGTCGAAAACGCAATTATGTATAATGAAGTTGGCGACAGCCTGTTGGTGTCGGGTGTGTTCGAACGTGTTTTTCTTTCCTCACCGTCCATGATGCAAGTGTCCTTGGGGTCTGCGACGTTTAAGGCCGGGCTGATGTCAATGACGTTAGAAGGAACCCATGAAAACCCGTTTGGGTTCACTGCCGATGTCAGCATTCAAGGGGTGCCGCAGGCACAGAGAGATGCCGCGTTCGATATCATCTCGCGCGTGCCGGACGGTGTCATTGATGATGCGTCGCGCGCAGAATTGACAGCATATGCGGGGGATTTACCGCGTCCTGTGGGCAATCTGGAAGTGTCCGTGGCCTCCGAACGGGGGTTGGGGCTTATGCAAGTTGGGATGTCCATGCTTTTGGCGGTGGATTCTATTGTTGATGGTGCATCTAACAACACAGAGCTGGATATCTTGCTGGATGGGTTGACCATAAGGGCCGATTGGTCGCCCGCCGCGCAGGTCGCAGACTAGCCAGCAATGACGGACTGGTTGGTCAGCATTGCGGGCACGGAGCAAGGCGCGCGTGTCGCGATGGGCTTGGCGTTGATGTCGGCCGTGGCACACGCAGGATTTGGCGCGTTACAAAAGGGGCGTCATGATCCGTGGGTGATGCGCGGATCAATCGATGTATGGTTGGTGATATTGTCTGCCCCAGTGGCTTTGATAGTGGTGCCTTGGCCGACGTCTCAGACATTTTTGGTCCTGTTGGGTGCGATGGTGGTGCATTTCGCCTATAAAGTTACCGTCGCTTTGGCCTACGAAAGGGCCGCCTATACGGTTGTTTATCCCGTTATCCGCGGGACTGGTCCTTTGGTGACAGTTCTTGGCGCCAGCTTGTTGTTTCGCGAACAGTTTTCATGGCTTCAATGGACCGGCGTTGGATGTCTATCAGGGGCGATGTTGTTGTTGGCCTTGCGAAACATGGCCGCCGAAAAGGTGGATTTGCGTGGCTTGAAAATTGGGTTGATCTGGGCCTTTGCGGGGGGGCTATTGGTTGCCTGCTACACGGTTTGGGATGCCTACGGAATTCGCCAAAGCCCTGATCCTTTTACATTCTTGGCATGGTTCTTTTTTCTAACGGCGCTGGATTTCCCGATCTTGGCTGCCTGGCGCATTCGGCAAAATGGTGTGCCGGGCGGGGCACGATCATTGGCGTTGCGCGGGCTGGCTGGTGCGCTGATCGCGTGGCTTAGCTTTGGGGGTGTCATGATGGCCACACGCCTTGGATCGGTGGGCGAAGCCGCTGTGCTTCGCGAAACATCAACCGTGTTTGCTGCACTGATTGGCTGGTTCATTTTGGGTGAAACAGTTGGGCCACGCCGCCTTGTGTTGATGGCGTTAATCGCTTTGGGGGCTGTATTGGTGCAAGTTGGAGGTTAAGTGAGGGGTATGAGTGATAAAACGATCAATCCCGTCCTGAAACAAGTCCTTGAACTTGGCCCGACCGTTGCGTTCTTTGTGCTGTATATGCGCATCCGAGACGATGTTTTTACCTACAACGGAACCGACTATTCGGGCTTTATCGTCGCGACGTTGGTGTTTGTGCCGATCTTGTTGGTCGCGATGGGCATTCTTTGGGCGCTGACCGGCAAACTAAGCCGGATTCAGGTGTTCACCGCGTTTATGGTTATTTTCTTTGGCGCGCTGACGGCGTGGTTCAATGACGAGCGGTTTTTCAAAATGAAAACAAGTATCGTCAACGGGATGTTCGCAGTAATCCTTGGGATCGGGCTGCTGCGCGGTAAAAGCCTGTTGAAATGGGTGATGGGTGATATGCTTCCGATGCAAGATGAAGGTTGGATGCTTTTGACCAAGCGGCTTGCGATGGGGTTTGCTGTGTTGGCAATCGCCAATGAAATCGTGTGGCGCACCATGTCAACGGATGCATGGGTGAAGATCGAGACTTTTGCATTCCCCGCGGCGTTGTTTGTGTTTTTGTGGGCGCAGATTGTTTTGCTTCAGAAATATCTGATCGAACCGGAACAGGCCGACGCCGACAGCTAGGCGCGCCGCAGTTCTTTGACGTCCGAACGGATCACGGCAACGCCTGCAATGGATAGCGTGTCTTCGAATTTCACACCTGCCATTTTCCCGATATGCCACATCACCGTCGCGCGGGTTTGGCCAATGGCATAATCCAGCACCAGCGTCTCCCCCTTGCCCAAGGACGTCGTGCCAAGCAGGCAGGCACCCCCGGTGCTGATATTGCAGATGGTCGCGGCCAACATGTCCGGCCCTTGCCGCAACATTACTGGGTATTTGGCAGGAAAACGCTGCGCTCGATTTGACATGACCACTCCTTCACTCGCACGAGAGAAGGTCGGTCATAAGCCCTAACAATTGGTTATTTTGGTGTGGCAATATTAAGGTTTCCTCGCGACAGATGTCTGACGCATCGCCGCCGGGCGACCCCTCAAGAACGCAGAGTGACGATAACGTGAAACCGCACAGTTCGATTGCAAAGGCGCGGGCCGCCTTGACCGTTTAGAGTGTCAGGCGTATGTGACCAGCAGTGGCGATTTGTTACCGGATTGCGGGCCACTATAAATATGCCGCTAAAGAGGGATCGGGATTAGCCCCGACGCCTTTGAACCGGTGTCGGGGTTTTTGTTTGCCCCATTTTGTTTGTCTGTAAGGAGGACAAGGAAATGGACACTTGGAAGAAACGCACCAAAGCAGTGCACGCAGGTACACGTCGCAGTCAGTACGGCGAAGTGAGCGAGGCGATCTATCTAACGCAGGGGTTTGTGTACCCGTCCGCTGAAGCAGCCGAAGCACGGTTCGAAGCCTTGGGCGATGATGAATTCATCTATGCTCGCTACGGCAACCCGACCGTGCGCATGTTCGAAGACCGCATGGCGATGCTCATGGGCTATGAAGATGCGTTTGCTTGCACATCGGGCATGGCAGCGGTGTCTGGCGCATTGACCGCCCTTTTGAAAGCGGGTGATCACGTTGTGTCATCTCGGGCGCTTTTTGGGTCTTGTCTTTATGTTTTGCAGGACATTTTGGCGCGCTTCGGTGTCGAAGTCACATTGGTAGATGGCACGGACACCGCTGCGTGGGACGCCGCGATCCGGCCCGACACGACGCTTGTGTTTTTGGAAAGTATTAGCAACCCGACGCTCGAAGTTGTTGATCTGCGCCATGTTGTCAAAGCGGCCCACGCGGTGAATGCGTTGGTTCTGGTCGATGATGCGATGGCCACGCCCATTTATTCATATGCCGCAGATTGCGGGGCCGACATTGCGATCGTGTCAACAACGAAACATGTGGACGGGCAAGGCCGTATGCTTGGCGGGATTATAACCGGATCGCGCGATTTGATCCGCGGCCCCATCGAAGCCTACATGAAACACACCGGTGGGGCGATGAACCCGTTTACGGCATGGACGCATCTGAAGGCGCTTGAAACGCTTGATCTACGGGTCGCTCAGCAATCCAGCACCGCGATGGCCATTGCGCAATCATTGGATGGTCACCCAGCACTGAATACAGTGCGCTACCCTAATCACCATGCGCATCCGCAGGCCGCATTGGCACGGTCGCAATGTGAAACAGGCGGAACTGTTGTTGCGATTGATGTGAGGGGCGGTAAAGACGCCTGCTTTGCCTTTTTGAATGCGCTTGAACTGTTTACAATTTCGAACAACTTCGCCGATGCGAAATCTATCATCACCCATCCCGCGACGACGACGCATCAACGCCTGCCACAAGATCAGAAAGACGCACTTGGCATCACCGGGGGCATGGTGCGCATTTCAGCGGGCTTGGAAGACGCAGGTGATTTGATTGACGATTTGTTGGCGGCGCTCGGAAAACTGTAATGCGCGTTCGCGGGGCGACACCGGATGATACTGCTGCATTGGCCGGAATTTTCTACCATGCCGTCCAGCAGGCGGTGGCCTACACGGTGGATCAGCGCAATGCTTGGGCCCCACATTGCCCGTCGTCGACCGATTGGGCGCAGCGTTTGAAAGGTCTTGTGACGCTCGTCGCTGTTGATCCAACCCCACTTGGTTTCGTGTCTTTGCGTATGTCAGACGGCTATCTTGATTTGGCTTTCGTTGATCCTGCCCATCAAGGCAAAGGTGTGTTCGATGGCCTTCATACAGCCCTAGAAACCCAGGCGCGCGCCCCGGGCCTTGTGCGTCTGCACACGCAGGCCAGTTTGGTTCTGCACCCGATTTTGGAACGCAAAGGGTGGAAAACCTTGCGCCGTAATACTGTGAAACGGGCGGGGCAGGACCTGCGTAATGTCATCATGGAAAAACCACTGGTCAAATTGGAAAACACGTAGCCTAACGGCTGGCTATTGTTGGATTTTCAGACAATTATAGTGATCCAATAAGTGTCACACCCCCGTAACAGGAGCACGTGTAAGTGGAAAATGACAACCGCCCACCTTATATAGAGGTTCTGCGCGGACAGTCTGAGGGGGCTGAGATGAATATCCATTCCAAGTTCGATCGTGAATTGACAGCTGAAGAAGCAGCAGAGGCTTTGGCGCTGTTGCGCCATTGGGCCGGACACGCCACCGACGAAGAGGTTGCCGCGCTAGATCCCTTGGTGTCCCGTTTGGTCCCCGGCAAAGAGGTTTCAAACTATCCAGCGCTCGCGCGGGCCTACCCAGAAGATTTCGAAGTAGACGAAACCTACAAAGCAACAATGCCCGATTTGCAAAACGGCCCGTCGAGCCTGATCAAAGGTGCAAAGCGTGCAATTCAGCACGTCGGGATTTCGAATTTTCGCCTGCCGATCCGGTTTCACACGCGCGACAATGGCGATCTGACCCTCGAGACATCCGTGACCGGCACTGTGTCGCTTGAGGCAGAAAAGAAGGGCATTAACATGTCCCGCATCATGCGCACGTTTTACAAACATGCCGAAGAAACATTCAGCTTTGAAGTGATCGATGCAGCGCTTGATGCGTACAAGACCGATCTGGATAGTTTTGATGCGCGCATAATGATGCGCATGTCATTTCCGATGAAGGTAGACAGTCTGCGGTCCGGCCTTTCGGGGTATCAGTATTACGACATCGCACTTGAGATGATCGAAACAGACGGCGTGCGCAAAAAGATCGTGCATCTGGACTATGTCTATTCCAGCACATGCCCCTGTTCGTTGGAATTGTCGGAACATGCGCGACAGTTCCGCGGACAATTGGCAACACCTCATTCGCAGCGCAGCGTTGCGCGCGTTTCGGTTGAATTGGACAATGCGTCAGACGTTCTGTGGTTCGAAGACTTAATCGACATGTGCCGCGCAGCCGTGCCGACAGAAACGCAGGTGATGGTGAAACGCGAAGATGAACAGGCGTTCGCAGAACTTAATGCAGCCAACCCCATTTTTGTCGAAGATGCAGCGCGCCTGTTTTCAGAACAATTGCAGGCGGATGTTCGCATCGCTGATTACCGCGTGATCGCATCCCACCAAGAAAGCCTGCACAGCCACGACGCGGTTTCTATCCTGACGGAAGGCACAACATTTGACGCTGAATCTATCGATCCACGTCTGTTCCAATCCCTGTTCCATGTCGGTTAGAGCAAAATTTATTGCGAGACGCAGTTGAGCGCGGCTAGGACTTCGTAAAGGGATAGGCACCAAAACCGCGCTTGCCGCTCGTCTATCTTGACTAATGCGCCTGTCCACGCCAACCCTGCACCATGTTTGACATCCGACCCGTAGGATATGTGATTGGCCTTTTGGTGGCGTCCCTCGGGGTGACGATGTTTGCACCCATGTTGGCAGACTTGTCGGCTGACAATGGGCACTGGCCGGTGTTCTTCGAAAGCGCGGTGATTACGATCCTTGTTGGGGGGCTTGTCGCATTGGCATGCCAAAACGGCGTTCAACAAGGGCTGACGATCCGGCAGACGTTTTTGTTAACCACAATGGTTTGGCTGGCGTTGCCCTTGTTCGGGTCGCTCCCGTTCATCCTGGGTGGGTCAGAACTTGGGTTCACGGACGCCTTTTTCGAAGCCATGTCGGGGCTGACGACCACAGGATCGACCGTCATAAACGGAATCGAAACCCTACCAGAAGGATTAAAGCTGTGGCGCGGGGTTCTGCAATGGCTGGGCGGTATCGGTATCATTGTTGTGGCGATGGTGTTTTTGCCAGAACTACGGGTTGGCGGAATGCAGATCTTTAGGTCTGAAGGATTTGATACGATGGGTAAAATCCTGCCCCGCGCGACCGAGATTTCGAGCCGCATTTCGGTGATTTACGTTGGCCTTACGTTGGCTTGTGCTGTGACATATTCGGCGCTGGGCATGAATTTCTTTGATGCGATCATTCATGCTATGACGACGATAGCCACAGGTGGCTTTGCCAACTACGACAGTTCGTTCGGGGCCTTCGCACCGGGTGTTGAATACGCAGGCGTTGTTTTCATGATGCTCGCTGCGTTGCCGTTTGTGCGATACGTGCAGTTGATTTCAGGCGGTGGGGCGACGCCTCTGTTTAGGGACAGCCAGATCAGAACGTTCTTTGTGACCGCGGCTGTGATCGTTTTTGTCATCGCCATCTGGCAATGGTCGCTGAGCGCGCAAATGACAGAAACCGCCTTCCGGCAGTCCCTGTTCAATGTCGTATCGATCATGACCGGAACCGGTTATGCCAGCGCGGATTACATGCAATGGGGTCCTTTTGCGGTCACGATGTTCTTTTTCATCGGTCTGATCGGAGGCTGCGCTGGGTCCACAGCGTGTAGCGTTAAAATCTTTCGCTATCAGTTGTTGTTTGCCTCGATCAAAGCGCAGATTAGGCGCATTCACAGCCCGCACGGTGTGTTCACGCCCCGCTACCAGGGCCGGGCGGTTGGCGAGGATGTTTTGAATTCGGTCATGGCGTTCTTTGTCGCATTTATGGTGGCGATTGGGGTCGTCGGTGTGGCGCTGGCCTTAACTGGGCTAGATTTTATCACCGCTATGTCTGGTGCAGCGACGGCATTGGCCAACGTAGGGCCGGGGCTTGGGAATGAAATTGGACCAGCTGGAAATTTTGCGGGCTTAAACGATACGGCAAAGTGGATTTTGGCGATTGCGATGCTTGTTGGGCGGCTGGAGATCATGGCCGTGTTTACCATCCTTAGCTGGCATTTCTGGAGAGCTTGATGACAGATAACAACGCCCGTCCCTTGGGCGCGCAAATTTCACATATGCTGAAAGATCGCGGCGTTGACGTGATTTTCGGTATCCCCGGTGTCCATAACCAAGAACTGTATCGCGGTATCGAAGAAGCAGGGATCACACATATCCTCGCACGCCATGAACAAGGTGCGGGGTTTATGGCCGATGGGTATGCACGTGCGACGGGGCGGGTCGGTGTCTGTTACGTCATTACAGGACCGGGCATGTTGAACGCCCTCACACCTTTGGGGCAAGCCTACAGCGATAGTGTTCCGGTGTTGATGATCGCGTCCTGCCTTGATGATGTCGCTGCGCGCAGGGGGCAATTGCACCAGATGCGCGATCAAGAAGCCGCCGCAGCCGCAGTGTGCGATTGGTCCGAAACAGCCACGTCAGCGAACGCCACATATGCCCTAATCGATCGCGCCTTGGGGGAGTTGGCGACAAAGCGACCGCGGCCCAAGGCCATTCATGTGCCCATCGCCCATCTTGAAGCCCGCGCATCGCCAGCCCCAGCCGCACCCAGCAATGCCCACAGACCCGAGCCCAGCTCAGGGCAGATCGAAGGTGCCGTGCGGGCCATCAAAGCCGCACAAAAGCCCCTGTTTGTCTTTGGTGGAGGTATCAAGCACGGGTTTGAGTCTGTGCCATCAATCCTGTCTAAAACCGGCGCGGCCAGCGCTGTGACCTTCGCGGCGCGTGGGAGTGTTCCATCTGATACTGATCTGTTTTTGGGCAGCACGTTGTCGCGCCCAGACTTTGCAGACATCGCCGCACAGGCTGATCTGGTCATAGTGATCGGCAGCGAATTGGCAGAAGTCGATTTATGGCGCGATCATCTTGGTCACAAAGATCACATGATCCGTGTTGATACCGATCCGGAGGTGTTAACAGGCCTTGCGCCACGCGACCTACCTATCCTGGCCGACGCAGGCGCCTTTTTGCGCGCTTTGGACGACGCATTGCCCGACGACACAGTCGCCCCGCGCTGGGACAAGGTGCAAATCGCAAAACAACGTGCCGCGTGGCGGGCCGACATGGGCGCGGAACGCCCCGGCGTGGTTGAGGTATCGCAGGCCTTGCAGGCCGCAATGCCTGCGGACGCGATGATCTATTCGGATATGTGCCAACTGGCCTATGGTGCCAAAGAAATCTGGGACATGGCCCAACCGCACCATTGGCATCACCCTTCTGGCTTTGGCACGCTGGGGTACGCATTACCCGCCGCCATAGGTGGTGCTGTTGCACGCCGCGACCTGCCCACGGCCTGTATTATTGGCGACTATGGGTTGCAGTACACAATTGCCGAACTTGCTACGGCGGTTGAACTTGGGATCTCCTTACCGATTATTTTATGGGACAACGGTAAGCTGGGCGAGATCGAAGACAGCATGGTGCGTGCCCAGATCGCGCCCAATGCCGTGATCCAACAAAACCCAGATTTTCTGGCCCTTGCGCGGGCTTACGGCGCGCATGCTGTACAACCTGAAACCCTAGATGACATTGATGCTGCCCTAAAGGCCGCATTCAACAGCGACGGTCCGACGCTTATCCGTCTCACACCCGCTCTTAGCGCTTAGTCATCCCAGCAGCTGACCAATACGGCCATGTCAGCGGCCAAAAGCGTCAATGATTCCGGTGTCATATAAGCCACAGAGGTTGTTGTTTGCACGTCCAAGCCCGCTGTTGTGACCGAGTTTACAATCTGGTCTGCATCCACGGAAAAAGACACTTCAGGTGGCAATGATTGCCCGTTGGTTTGTTGTTTGGGCAGCAACATCCCCAAGACCGCGCCACCGTTGTCAAAGACCGGGCCACCTGCGTCACCGGGTTGTGCAAAGATAGACAATCGTTTGATTTCGTCTTCGCCGTTCAACCCGCGAATGTCAGCCAATGTACCGAACGTCAGGGCAGGGGTCGTCAGCACATTGCCATAAGGAAAACCGGCAACGGCGATTTCTGCATTCAACCGCGGCACACCTGTTTGGAATTCTGCAATTGCGGGCGGGGCAAGGGGTGTCGAGGGGCGTAAAACGACCAGTCCAATACTGTCATCTTGGTGCACAACTGTTGCTGCGTGATCCAGCCCCAAAGTGATTGAACTACATTGCTGGATTGCATCAACGGTTGTCAGAACTTCGCCCGCGCGATTGATGTAGAAACCGGACCGATCCCGGATCGGTTTACGCACCGCCAGTCCTGCGATTAAATCAATGGCCTGATCTTCGTCCGGACGGGCAATCGCCGGGTCCAGCACGCCCTCGATTGTTGCGAAACTCGCCTGCATTTCAGCCAAAACGCGGCGCCGACGTTCATCATCGCCCGCAGGCCAAACAAGTGTGAACCCTTTGATCTGTCCGTTTTCAAGAACAACAGAGGTATAGGACTGGATGCTATCGTCCGCCCCTTCAATGACGAAGCTGCGGTCGCGACGGTTGCGTTCGCCCTCTGGTGGAACAATCGCGAGTGTTTGCAGGATTTCATAAAGCCCAAACATACGCGTCTGATCGCCGGGCTGGCTGATCAGTAAAACTTGGGCTTTCACATCACCGGATGGATCAAACCGCGCAAAGGGTGGTTCGTACTCCGTGAATTCGACAACCCCCGTCGGGATTTGCATTTCAATTCCTGTGGCATCGTCACGGACCAATTGCAGGCCCATACCGTCCAGAATGGCGTTATAGCTGTCAATCAGTTCGCCGCGCTGGCCGGTGGTCAAAACGCCGGTTGTTTCGTGGTTGTTGGCTTCTTGCCACGCGGTCATGGAGCGTCGCGTTCCACGCCCAAACAACCCGTCAATGGTGCTTTCATAGAACCCGGCCCACTGAAGCGCGGTTTGCAAAAGCCGCTTTTCTTCGCGGTTCAGCGCCTGTTCGCTGGATTGGGCTTCGCGGAGTGTTTCATCAGGTGTCTGAATTGGTGTCGGTTCAGGCACGATCACGGGGTCAACGTCTGCCGTGATAGGTTGATCTGCATCAATCGTAACCGGATCGGTTGGCGCGGTGACACCGACCGGCCAAAACTGTGTCCTAAAACGTGATCCATCAACAATATAGGCATCAGAGGGGATCAAACCCGTGCGACGCAAAGCGGACAATTGGGCATTGGCATCCACTGCAGCATAAGGACCAAGCGCGATGCCATACCAATTGCCAGGCAGAGCGAAACCGTTCACGTCGTCAACGCCGGCCGCTGCATACCCGCGTGCAGATTCTTGCGCGTCGGTCAATGTGCGTTGTGCTTCGATCTGTATCCAGACAGTTTGTTGCGCAAAAGCAGGAAAGCCTATGAAAAGGCTCAGGAAAAATGCCAAAAGAAGTCGCGCCATTGTTTTAAATAAATCCCCGTAAAATCTGCCGCCTTTTGGGTCCCACCACGGCAACTCGGGTTAATTTATCAATTACTGCCGTAAGCGCACGTGCAAAGTGATGCCGATCCTGCGGAAATCCCTATTTTGCGGCACTTTGGCCCGTGTTGGGCACATTGACCCCGCACAAAAGCGCCCCTATGCAAGCGCCAAGCAAGTTTTCGAGGGCGCCATGGCCGACACACCACGCAGTTTTCAAGAAATTATCCTAAGGCTTCAGACGTATTGGGCTGAAAAAGGCTGCGCAGTTTTGCAGCCCTACGATATGGAAGTCGGCGCTGGCACGTTTCACCCCGCCACAACATTGCGCAGCCTTGGGCCAACCCCGTGGACAGCCGCCTATGTGCAGCCCTCCCGCCGCCCAACCGACGGACGCTATGGGGACAGCCCGAACCGCTGGCAGCATTATTATCAATATCAAGTCATCATCAAACCATCTCCGCCGGATTTGCAGGACCTGTATTTGGGATCTTTGCGGGCGATCGGGATCGATATGGACATGCATGATATCCGTTTTGTCGAAGACGATTGGGAAAGCCCGACACTGGGTGCCTGGGGTCTTGGTTGGGAAGTTTGGTGCGATGGCATGGAAGTATCACAATTCACCTATTTTCAACAGGTTGGCGGCCACGACTGCCACCCAGTTTCAGGTGAATTGACATATGGTTTGGAACGGCTCGCAATGTATATTCTGAACTGCGATGACGGAAATGAAATGCCATTTAACGACCCGGATGCACCGATCCCGCTCACCTATGGCGATGTTTTCCGCGAAGCCGAAGCGCAATACGCCCGTTGGAATTTCGATGTCGCGGATGTGGATACACTGTTGCAGCATTTCAAAGACGCCGAGGCAGAATGTGCTCGTATTCTCGATCAGCCCGCAACGGACCCCAAAACGGGCCGCCACATCGTGATGGCGCAACCGGCATATGATCAGGCCATCAAGGCCAGCCACGTGTTCAACTTGTTAGATGCGCGGGGCGTAATTTCGGTTACTGAACGCCAAGCCTACATCGGGCGCGTGCGGTCACTCACCAAAATGTGTGCTGACGCTTTCGTGCAAACAAAGGCGGGTGGATCGATCGAGGTCGCAGAATGAACGGCGTCAGGATCGCAATCGTTGGTATCCTTGGCTCTGCGATTATTGGTGGCGCGGTGATGTATTACCAGCTTGTCT
>CAYOSK010000082.1:0-12262 GCA_964406585.1 uncultured Octadecabacter sp.
TTACGATCGGGCTGAACACATATTCAATCCCGTCTTCAAACCCACGACGAAACCGCGATGCCGCAATCTGATAGGCTTGGTTGGTGTACCGTTCCGCCGGTCCTGCCAATACAAAACCAATCAGAAACGCAGGGCGTGACCAATCAAAACGCCGCATCATGATGCCAAGAAGACCGATGCTGAACAGCGCCACAAGGTCCCAGATTTCCTGTCGCGATTGGAAGGCTGCGAAAGCAATGATCATGAACAGAAACGGGGCAAGCAACGCAAAGCGAATTTCGGTCAACTTAGCAATTCCACCAGACGCTGCGATACAGAGCAATGTCCCAACCACATTGGCCAACGCAAGCAGCCAAACGATGGCATAGGTGAAATCGAGGTTGTTCTTGAGCATCGATGGCCCGACCTCAATCGAACCGGTCCCAAGCAAAGCAACGGCCGATATAAAAATCGCCATCGACCCCGAACCCGGAATGCCGAACAGCAACGTCGGGACCAGACCACCGCCCTCTTTGGCGTTGTTTGAACTTTCGGGACCAATTACGCCCCGTACGTCCCCCTTACCGAACTGCGATTTGTCCTTGGCGGTTTGCACTGTATGACCATAGGCAATCCAATCAACCACAGACCCGCCTAGGCCGGGGATCACACCAACAATAACGCCAATTAAAGAACACCGCATGGACAACCATTTGTTGGCCCACCAATCCTGAACACCCGACATCCAACCACCGCCCAGTGGGGCGCGATCGGAAATGGCTTTGTCTTGGCGCAACAGGGCGATGATTTCGGGAACCGCGAAAATGCCAAGACCCACGATCACCAGCTTCAGCCCATCTGCTAAATAGGGCAGATCATAGGTCGACATGCGCAAGGCGCCCGAACTTGCGCCCTCCCCGATGGTGCCGACCAAGATGCCTAGACAGGCCGCAACAAGACCTTTCAGTGCGATACGCCCTGCAAGAATGCCAACCATCGACAACCCGAAAATTGTGATCATCAACAGCTCGGGCGTTTGAAACAGCAATACAATGGGGCGTGCAGCAAGAATAAAGACGGTCAAAAACGCCGCCCCGACCAATCCACCAAACAATGATGATGCAAAGGCCGCCGACAATGCACGCGCCGCCAAACCCTTTTTGGCCATCGGGAAGCCATCCAGAACGGTGGCTTGGGACGCCGATGACCCCGGTATGCCCATCAAAACTGACGCGAAGGTATCGGATGTTGGCACAACAGCGACCATGCCGATCATCAAGGCAAGCCCAGTTACAGGTTCCATCCCGAACATGAACGGTAACAGCAAAGACAATCCCGCGATGCCACCCAATCCGGGGAACACACCGATGCACAGGCCCATCACCACCCCAAGAACCAGATAGCCGATCACATGTGGCTGCAAAATCATCGCAAACGCATCATTCAGCGCTGGCAGGGCTGTTGCCAAAACCTCCATCAGGTCCCCCGAGGAATTGAAAAACGAAAAAAGAAATTGGCCTCACCCGCCAATCGCGCGGATGAGGCCGAGGTCAGATTACTGAAGAACGACGCCGTAACGATCACTCAACCAGTTGATAACAAAATCTTTTGCCTCTTGCGGAACGTCTGTCGCGCTCGCCAGTGCGGTTTGGGCCGCGGCACCTGTCATCTGTGGGTAAACGCCAAGACGTGCTGCTGAAATCTCAGCAAAATCATCACGTTCCTGAATGGCTGCAAAGGCTTCGGTGAAGGTCGCGATGGCATTGTCAGGCGCGCCTGCTGGCAGGAAAACCATCTTTTGCGCGGGGAAACCTGCGGTAAAGAATGCTTTCCATGCTTCCCATTGCTCACCCTCTGTTGCGCACCCTTCGGTCGCGTCACAGACTTCTTTGAACGTTGGCATATCCGGGAATGTGGGGTCGCGCACAATATTGCCGTCCCCGTCCAATGACCCGAATGAGAACCAAGGCGTCGCTGTGCCTGCTTCGACCAGTGGCGTCACCCCTTTCAAGTAGGAAGATGACGTCTGATAATCAATGTTGGCTTCACCACGTTCAAACATCAAACGGCCATCGCCGCGGCCTTCGATACCAAACACCGGTTCAACATTCAGACCAAGCATTTCCCAAGCCAGCAGCGGCACGAGGTCAAGACGCGTTGCGCCCTGAGAACCGTAGATGAAATCTTCGCCCGCGATTGCCGATGCGTCACCAGCATCACCAAGCTGCTCTGCCAAGGCCGGCGGAAGGTAGGCAACGCCACCCGTGCCGGACGCCAAAACCACGTTCCAATCGCCATATTCGTAACGCACACGTGGATCACCCAACAGATATGGGAATTGTGTGGATCCAGATGACCCAAAGATGGTCGTGCCATCTTCATATGTCATTTCCTGAAAATTGTTTGCCCCTTTGGTAGACCCAGCACCGGGATCAAACGTAACAACAACGGTTGGGTTGCCCGGCAAAGCCTCGGACAAAAGCGGCGCGTAGAAATTCGCCCATTTGGCGGACCCGCCTGTTTCAGAGAATGGGATGATCCATTCGACAGTTTTGCCTTCCAGATCGATCGCGTGACCATCAGCAACGGCATGTGTCGCCACAAGCGCAGACGACAATGTAAGTGCGCCCGCAAGGGTGCGCAGTGTTTTCGTAGACATAATTTCCTCCCTATGTCTGGCTGTTTTGCCAGACAACATTGAATCAGATGGCCTCCCCGCCATCTTGATGGGTGGACATTGGCCTGCCATCCTTGCACGAACCTTGCATCTGAAAACTTATCCAAAAGGGTCACTGCGCGTGCGTGTCGTCATCGTCGAAGACAATCAATCGATCGCCAAAGGCATCCGCTATCACCTTGAGGATGCAGGCCATGCCGTGGATATGTTCCACAACGGTTCCGAAGCCGCAGAATTCCTGCGCGATGATGACGCGGACATGGTTGTACTAGACATAAACCTGCCCGACAAAGACGGGCTGAGTATTCTGCGCGACCTTCGCGACCGTGGTGATATGCGGCCTGTGCTTTTGCTGACAGCGCGTGCGGACGTGACAGACAAGATCATTGGTCTGGACGCAGGTGCAGATGACTACCTTAGCAAACCCTTTGAAATGTCTGAATTTGCAGCCAGAATTCGCGCGCTATCGCGGCGTATCACACAACGACCAACTTCAAAGAAGATCATTGGCCCACTGATCTTCGATCTGTCGTCACGTATGATTTCCGGCCCGAATGGCCCGCTTGATATTCCGCGACGCGAAGTGGCGTTGTTCGAAAGTCTTTTACGCGCGGATGGTCGTTTGGTCAGCAAACAGCTTTTGCTGGATGCATTGTACGGGACCGGCGCAGATGTGGATGAACCCGTGGTCGAAGTTTACGTATCACGCCTTCGCAAACGCATTCACCCCTTTGGTGTGCAGATCACGGTCAAACGCGGCCTCGGGTACATGATGCAGGCTGCACCATGATCAATAGCCTTTCCTTGCGCGCGCGCCTGACCCTCGTGATCTTGATTCCGTTGCTCGTGATCTCGGTTTTGATCGGGGCTTGGGCGACCCGCAATGCGCAATCCAATGCGGCGGAACGGTTCGATCGATCCCTCTTGTCCACCGCCCTTGCGATTTCGCGCGACGTGGCCGTCACGGGCGGCGATGCCTTGATCCCGGCCACGCGGGACTTGTTGCGCGACACATCTGGCGGCGCCGTCTTCTATCACGTCTACGCCCCCGATGGTGTGTTCGTGACCGGATATGCCACACCGCCGGTGCCCCCAACCGGCGTGCGGTTGGATGTCGCCCAAGTTTACTATGATGCAATTTACCAAGGGGCCTCTGTGCGCGCCCTTCGCTTTACCCAGGCGATGTCAATGGACGGCGTATCAGGCGAATTCACATTCACCGTTTGGCAAAAAACAACAGTGCGAGACGGCTTTGTTCAAAGCCGAACGCAACCATTTTTCGGAATCATCACAGCGATGATTGCCGCCATTGCAGTGATTGTCTGGTTTGGAGTTCGACTGGGCCTACTCCCCCTGATTGATCTAGAAGACGCCATTGCGCGGCGTTCGGCGAATGATCTTTCGCCAATCAAACGGCGCATCCCGCAAGAAGTCACCGGTATCGTCGGTCGGTTCAACACCCTGCTAAAGGACTTGTCACTTACACTCGAAGCCAAGGATGTCTTTATATCGGACGCGGCGCACCAATTGCGCAATCCAATTGCCGGCGTATTAAGCCTTTCTGAATCCGTGGTCACGGCTCGGTCGTTGAAGGACGCTCAAATTCGCGCTGCTGACCTTCAAGAGGCCGCGCGCGAGGCAGGCGCGTTGGCCGACAATCTTTTGACACTAGATCGCGCGCGCGCCGTGCCGTCCGACGAACGCCAGAAGGTATTTGATGTCTGCGCCATCCTATCAACGATTGCGACGCGGTTTTCGCCACAGCCGGCGCAAGTTGATGTTGGGTTTTCAACCCATATCGGCGCGGGTCCAATGCTTTTGCAGGGCGATCAGGTTTTGTTCGAACAAGCGGTGCTGAATTTATTGAACAACGCATTGATGCACGGCGGATCTACCTTGACGAGGATTTCTTTAGGTCTGGAAAGGCAAGGACCGAACCTTTGCGTTGTAGTCTCTGACGACGGCATCGGAATCGAACCGTCTGATTATGAAACCGCCCTGGGGCGCTTTGGCCAAGTTGGACCCAACAAAGGTTCTGGTCTTGGTCTGCCTATCGCATCGGCCATTGCAGAGGCGTTCAGTGGGCAAATCCAGCTTATGACTGATCAAGATGAATTCCGCACGCAAATGACGTTTCCGGAATATACGGGGGAACAGTAAGCATTTTGAAAGGTGAATGGTGGGTTGTGAGAGGCTCGAACTCCCGACATCTTCGGTGTAAACGAAGCGCTCTACCAACTGAGCTAACAACCCGATGCGCGCCGTTTAAGACAACCGCGCGCGGGGTGCAAGCCTCATTCCAGTAAAACCTGCCGTCCATCTTTCAAATGATACACACAGCCCTGCCCTCCATGAATAGACGGATTGGCCAAGGCCTGTTCACCAATGACCAAATTACGGATTGCTCGGCTTGTGATACCGTGGGTAATGATCACGCTGGGGCCGTCTAGATCGTCCAAAAACGCCTTAACCCGTTGGCGTAGTGCTGCAAATCCTTCCCCGTTCGGGGCCATTTCGTATTGTGCCAAATACGGGTCAGGCCCGCCGGGCATGGGCAATTCGGCCCGAAAACGTCCCGACCAGTCCCCGACCCCAATTTCGCGCAACCTTGGATCTGTATGAATGGCTTCTGCCATCCCGCACGCAATCCCCGCCGTTTGAACCGTGCGTCCCGACGGGCTACACCAAAATGAGAATCCAGTTAAATCGCGACTGGCCAGAATCTCTCCCTGTCGCGCAGCGTCCATTTGCCCTTTTGAGGTCAGCGGCGAATTCAACCAACCTTGCATGCGATCTGCTGCATTCCATTCGGTTTCACCGTGTCGTAGAATATAAAGCTCTGAATAAGTCATGACGCTTGCCTAGCGTGCATGGCACAAAACAAAAACCCCACACGCAAAATTGCATTGATGCGAATCAAGATTGGGCGCATATGAGTTTTGCAATCTCGCGTCCGTGGGAGAGCCCGGAGGTAGCTCCGGCGCCGAAGGAGCAACGACCCGGAAACTCTCAGGCAAAAGAACCACGGAACGCCTGCAATCTGGAGAGCGGTCATTCATTTGGCCCACCGAAGGAGCGGTCGCACAAACAGTGCGGCGACACTCTCAGGTCCAAGCGACAGATGGGTTCACCGCTGGCTTGCCAGCATATTGAACTGTTGCCTAAGGATCAGACCCATGCGCAAAATTGCCGTTGTCGGTGCCGGAATTACCGGCGTTACCACAGCCTATGCCCTCTTGAATCGCGGTTTCGACGTGACCGTATTTGACAAAAATCGCTACGCGGCGATGGAAACTTCTTTTGCAAATGGCGGCCAATTGTCAGCGTCCAACGCCGAAGTGTGGACGCAGTGGTCCACGATATTCAAAGGCCTTAAATGGATGACCCAACGTGGTGCGCCTTTGTTGGTGAACCCCATGCCCAGCTGGCATAAGTATTCTTGGATGGCCGAATTTATGGCCAACATTCCGAACTACAAGGCCAACACTATCGAAACGGTGCGTCTTGCGATCATGGCGCGCGATCATTTGCGCGATCACGCCGCCAAAGAAGGGTTTGCCTTTGATCTTGAACAGCGTGGTATCTTGCACGTTTACAATTGCAAACCGGATTTCGACAAAGCCGCGAAGGTCAATGATTTGTTGGCGCAGGGCGGCCTAGAACGCCATGCCGTTACAGCGCAGGACATGAAAACGATTGAACCCGCACTTCGGGGCGATCTTTATGGTGGCTACTATACTGAATCCGATTTCACAGGTGACATTCATGCCTACGCCAAAGGTTTAGGCGAAGCCTGCAAGCGGCGCGGCGGCGTGTTCCAATATGGCGCGCATGTCGATTCCTTGGTTCGAGACCCAATAGGTGGCGTCACGATCAACTGGACAGACATGGCAAACACGCAGTCCGATCATTTTGACGGCATCGTCATCTGCGCAGGCGTGCGATCCCGCGATCTGGCCGCGATGGTCGGCGACCGCGTCAACATCTACCCAGTCAAAGGGTATTCTATCACCGTCCAATTGGATGACGCCGACAGTCAACAAGCCGCACCTTGGGTGTCACTGCTAGATGACAAGGCGAAAATTGTGACATCGCGTCTTGGAACGACAAAATTCCGCGTCGCTGGAACCGCAGAATTCAACGGCTACAACAAAGACATTCGCGATGACCGGATTGCGCCACTTACAAAATGGGTGGAAAACCTGTTTCCCGATGTGTCCACCGAACACGCGATCCCATGGGCGGGCCTGCGCCCTATGATGCCTAACATGATGCCGCGGGTCGGCGCAGGAAAGTCGCCCGGAGTGTTCTACAACACAGGTCACGGGCATCTAGGTTGGACGCTTTCGGCTGCAACATCAGAAATGGTGGCCGACGAAATCCTCATGGCGAGCCGACAAAGCATCTCCAGCATGGCGGCGCAATAGCGCTGGCAGTTTACGCGCGCAACCGCGCCCCCATACGAAAACGAACCAGAATTTTTCTATTCAGCGGCGTCCGCCACAGGGCTGGCGGGGGCCGCCCCTGTCGCATTTGGATAGCGCACCTTAATGTTCATAACCCGCGCATTCGCGACGTCTTTGACACGCTTGATCATCACTTTACCAAGTGGTGGTGCTGTAATGTCTTCGCCATCGCTAAGAGCACGACCCAAAACCCCTAACATCGCTTCGACGACAGGTTTGACATCTTTCTTTTTCATCCCTGTTTCCGCCACAACGCGATCAATAAGTTCCGGTTTTTTAATCGGGGCGCCCGCAACCACGGGGGTTACAGTTTCTACGATGGTCGTTTTGGGGACAGCGGCTTTGGTCGCTGCGGTTTTTGGTGCTGTTTTGGCTTTTGAGGCCGTTTTGGTACTGCGCGTCGCCATGGTTTTCTCCGATCACACACACGTTATTGTGCATGTTTTAGAAACAATAGCGCCTTACAGCGCGCTTTGACACGGGAATTATTCAAAAAAAACGACCCTGTGACCGAATCCTGTGGATAACCCAAGGCTGTGGGATTGACCCCCAACTGCAACTGTTAGGATAATTAACCCTCATCTAAGGGGTATTGTAATGTTAAAGAATTCGCTGCTTGCTGCATCAATCATTGCTGTTTTGACGGTTCCTGCAATCGCTGGGAATATTTCAGAACCGATTATGGAACCGACCATTGTAATTCAGGACGTTCAACCAACATCTGACAGTTCTGGGATTTTGATGTGGCTTGCGCTTGCCGCGCTCATTGTGGTCGCCGGCAACTAACAAACGTATCAAAAAAGGGGACGCCGCAAACAAATGCGGCGCCCCCTAAAGTCATTTGACGTCTGCCCTAGTGCGCAGTCGGAGCGATCCCCGCATCGCGCGCGCGCAGCGCGGCTTCTGCTGCGGCCGCATCTTCGGCCTCTTGGTCCCACTCGACGGCTTCAGGTGCGGACACAAGCGCATGTTCGATAACTTCGGACACGTGAGTGACCGGAATGATCGTCAGCCCTTCTTTGACGTTGTCAGGAATGTCAGCCAAGTCTTTGACGTTTTCCTCGGGTATCAAAACTGTCGTGATCCCACCGCGCAACGCAGCCAATAGTTTTTCCTTCAAACCACCAATCGCGGATGCGTTCCCGCGCAGTGTAACCTCACCCGTCATGGCAATATCTTTGCGGACAGGAATTTTGGTCAGTACAGATACAATCGCTGTGACCATCGCCAAACCAGCTGACGGACCATCTTTTGGTGTTGCGCCATCCGGCACGTGAACGTGGATGTCCAACTTATCAAACTCAGGCGGCTTTACCCCGATTTGCGGAGAAACCGACCGCACATAGGATGACGCCGCATCGATGGATTCCTTCATCACGTCGCCCAGCTTACCAGTGGTCTTCATCCGACCCTTACCGGGCAGACGCAACGCTTCGATGTTCAGCAATTCACCACCAACCGACGTATAGGCCAATCCTGTCACAACGCCGATTTGGTCCTTGTCTTCCGCCAACCCGAAACGATGTTTCTTTACACCCAGGAAATCATCAATGTTGTCTTCGTTAACGACAACGTTCTCTGTTTCCTTTTTGACGATCTTTGTCACCGCCTTGCGCGCAACCTTGGCAATTTCACGTTCAAGGTTCCGCACCCCTGCTTCTCGGGTGTAATAGCGGATCATGGACGTCAACGCGCTGTCCTCTAGCGCAAATTCGCTGTCTTTCAGGCCATGGTTTTTCATCACCTTGTCCAGCAAATGCTGTTTGGCAATTTCCCGTTTTTCGTCTTCGGTGTAACCAGACAACGGGATGATCTCCATCCGGTCCAGCAATGGCCCAGGCATGTTGTAGCTGTTGGACGTCGTTAGGAACATCACATTGGACAAGTCATATTCAACCTCCAAATAGTGATCCACGAAGGTCCCGTTCTGTTCCGGGTCCAACACTTCAAGCATCGCAGACGCCGGATCACCCCGGAAATCCTGCCCCATCTTGTCGATTTCATCGAGCAAAATAAGAGGATTCGTTGTCTTCGCCTTCTTGAGCGCCTGAATGATCTTACCAGGCATCGACCCAATATAGGTCCGGCGGTGCCCCCTAATTTCAGATTCATCGCGCACACCACCCAGCGAGATGCGAATAAATTCACGCCCCGTTGCCTTGGCAACAGATTTACCCAGCGACGTCTTGCCCACACCTGGAGGGCCAACAAGACACATGATTGGCCCTTTGAGTTTCTTGGATCGCTGTTGCACCGCCAAATATTCAACAATACGTTCTTTGACTTTCTCAAGCCCGTAGTGGTCGCCATCAAGGATCGCCTCGGCGCGACCAAGATCCTTTTTGACACGTGATTTCGTCCCCCAAGGGATCGACAGCATCCAATCCAGATAGTTGCGCACAACTGTGGCCTCGGCTGACATGGGAGACATATTCTTGAGCTTTTTCATCTCCGCGTCGGCCTTTTCACGGGCCTCCTTGGACAGCTTGGTATTGGCGATACGCCCTTCAAGCTCGGCAACTTCGCCTTCGCCCTCCTCACCGTCGCCGAGTTCTTTCTGAATGGCCTTCATTTGCTCATTCAGATAATATTCGCGCTGGGTGCGTTCCATCTGGGTTTTCACACGTGTCTTGATCTTCTTTTCGACCTGCAACACAGACATTTCGCCCTGCATCAACCCGTAAACCTTTTCCAAGCGTTCGGACACGGATAGCGTTTCGAGCAAATCTTGCCGCTGTTCGACCTCAATCCCAAGGTGCCCGGCCACAAGATCCGCCAATTTGGCTGGTTCAGTCGCCTCGGACACCGCGGACAATGCCTCTTCGGGGACGTTCTTTTTCACCTTGGCATAGCGCGAAAATTCTTTGGCAACCGTGCTGGTCAACGCTTCGATGGTCGACACATCGCCCGGCATCTCAGTCAAATATTCAGCGCTGGCCTCAAAAAACTTGTCGTTGTCTTGAAATTCGGTAATGCGCACGCGGGCAATGCCCTCAACGAGAACCTTGACCGTACCGTCCGGCAGCTTGAGCAACTGCAGCACATTTGCCAAAACACCCGTCTTATAGATTCCGTCTTGATCCGGATCATCCACGCCCGGGTCAATTTGGCTGGACAGCAAAATTTGCTTGTCGTCTGCCATCACTTCTTCGAGAGCGGATACTGATTTTTCACGCCCCACAAACAGCGGTACGATCATATGTGGGAACACCACGATATCGCGCAGGGGCAACACGGGATAAGACGAACTCAGCGGTTCACGATTTACGTCTGACATGCTCTTTTCCTTTATTGGCAAGACCGGCGGTCCCTTTCAAAGGCAACGCACCAATCTCCGATCATGTGTCTAAATGTGGGGGTCTTTTGCCCGCTTTCAACCACGATCCGTTTTAGTGCGCCTATCGTGCCTGTCCTGATCCGCGCCCGCAAGTCAGCAATCTATCAAATTTGGCGATAACGAAGGATATTCTTGCAAAAAAGATCGCTTTGATTTGCACAGTCTTGTCGAGGATTGGGACGGCGGGCGGGGCGCCTTTGGCCCGAATGGGCCAAACAGCGCCGCGCGCCGTCAAGATCGTGCCATCAATGTCGTGATGGTCACAAACGCAATCCCCCATTCTCCGACCCATTCGGCTTCTAAAATCGCCAAGACGCGGTCTTCGAAATAAGGGATCAACGTCACCTGCCCGCTCAAGTCCTCGCTGAACTCGTACCGGGCGATCAGCTGTGGCAACTCCGCGGGGCCGCAAAGTGTGTCCGACAATTCATCCGCGATCCACTCAGCTTCAGTGGTCGCAAGGAGATCATCGACACCATCAACGTCATAACCCATGTCACCCAAAACCGGTGTGACCGCAGGCAATAAGACGCCCGTTAATTCGGCCCAGTTTAACCCACCAGCCGCATCAATCTGGATTTCCCCTGACACCGGACCAACTGCATCATCTGATGCGGTCACAAAGCTACCAGCGCCGGAATGCATCCAGACCCCGGATAAGATTTCTGCAATCCGGCCCTCGTCGCGTTCATTGCAAAGGTTTTGCGCACTCGCCGGCCCAGCAAGGCACATCACAACAGCCCATATCCTGATCATAACGGATCAATATCCCCCGCTTCGCGGCCTGCGTGAAACTCAGCCTCCCAGGCCGCAAACGTGCCTGCGGCTATCGCATCCCGCATGCCTGCCATTATATCCTGAAAATACGTCAAATTATGCCAGGTCAACAACATGCCAGAGATCATCTCTTGGCTGCGGAACACATGGTGAAGATAGGCGCGCGAATAGTTTGAACAGGCCGGACAGCTACAATTTTCATCCAAAGGGCGCGGATCATCCGCGTGGCGCGCGTTTTTGATATTCACGACGCCATGGCGCGTGAAAACCTGTCCCGTCCGCCCGCTACGGCTTGGCAGCACACAATCCATCATATCTATGCCGCGCTTTACAGCGCCCACAATGTCATCCGGTTTGCCGACGCCCATCAAATAACGGGGCTTGTCTGTGGGCAGTTGATCGGGCGCAAAATCAAGACAGTCGAACATGGCCTGCTGTCCTTCGCCCACGGCCAGCCCGCCTACGGCGTAGCCGTCAAATTCAATTTCGCGCAATGCCTCTGCTGAACGTTGACGCAGATCTTCCTCAAGCCCGCCTTGCTGGATTCCAAACAGCGCGTGCCCGGGACGATCCCCGAACGCATCCTTAGACCGCTTGGCCCATCGCATCGACATTTCCATGCTGTCTTCAAGGCGTTTGTGATCAGCCGGTAATGCAGGGCATTCATCAAAACACATTACGATATCAGATCCCAAAAGCGCCTGAATTTCCATGCTGCGTTCAGGTGTCAGGTTATGCTTGGACCCGTCATAGTGGCTTTGAAACACCACGCCGTCTTCTGACAGCTTACGCATCCCACTTAGGCTCATGACCTGAAAACCACCCGAGTCCGTCAGGATTGGCCGGTCCCAATTCATGAACTTGTGCAGCCCGCCAAGGGCCGCAATCCGCTCTGCGGTGGGACGCAACATCAAATGATAGGTGTTACCCAAAAGAATATCCGCACCCGTCGCACGCACGCTTTCGGGCATCATCACTTTGCCCATGTCGCGCATGCTTTCTGCTCCTGTTGCCGCGATCGCTTCT
>CAYOSK010000083.1:0-12066 GCA_964406585.1 uncultured Octadecabacter sp.
GATAGCGACCTCAGCCGCGGTGGCGGGATCGCCGGAATCGACACGGATGCCTGTCCAGCCTGCCAGCCAGTCAGGCGCATTATCAAGGAAGCCTTGGGTGCCGTAGGTGTCGGGCAGGATGATGCGCAGGTTGCCGTCGTGTTCTTCTTGCCAGTCGCTCAGCACGTCATAGGGTGCTTGGAACAGCGCGTCGTCGGTTTTGGCGAGGGCAGAATAAACCATGGGCAGTTCGTGGGCGTTGGTGCCGATGGCTTCGAGGTCGCGATTTTTGGCGATCAGGCAGTTTGAGGTGCCCCCGAAGTTGTCGCCCAGCCCTTCGCGCATGGCCTGCACGCACCAGTCCTGCCACAGAAACGAGTGACGGCGGCGGGTTCCGAAATCGGCGACGCGCAGGCCATCCAGCGGTTTGAGACGTTCAATTTTTTCCCAGAGTTTGGTCATGGCGCGGGCATAGAGAACCTGGAGTTCGAACCGCCCCATGGTGCCAAGAACGGCACGGCCCCGCAGTTCCATCAGGATCGACAGGGCTGGAATTTCCCAAAGCATGACTTCGGGCCACGCGCCTTCAAACGTCAGTTCATATTGGCCGTCGCGTTTTTCGAGCTGGTAGGGCGGCAGGCGCAGGTTTTCGAACCAATCCATAAATTCAGGGCTGAACATCTGTCGTTTGCCATAGAACGTATTGCCGCGCATCCATGTGGATTCCCCGCGTGTGAGCGACAGGGATCGCACATGATCAAGCTGTTCGCGCAGTTCGCCTTCGTCGATCAGTTCGGCCAGACGGATGGATTTACTGCGGTTGATCAGCGAAAACGTGACTTGGGTATCTGCTTTGTTGCGAAAAACCGACTGGCACATCAGCAATTTGTAAAAATCAGTGTCAATCAGGGACCGGACGATTGGGTCAATCTTCCATTTGTGGTTCCAGACGCGGGTTGCGATGTCGACCATTGTCGTGTCCTCTTTGGTTTGGCCCGTTAGACCAAAGCACAGGAGCGGTTGCAATGCAGATGAACCGGATGATCACCGCCGTTGAGGCCCATGCCGAAGGTGAGGGCGGGCGCGTCATTACGGGCGGGTTGCCAAATCTGCGCGGGGCGTCGGTGTTTGAAATGATGGAAGACATGCAGGCCAATCACGATGATATCCGGCTGCTTATGTTGCGCGAACCGCGCGGCAACCCCGCGCTGTGTTGCAATGCGATTGTACCGCCATGTGATCGCACGGCAGATGCAGGTTTCATTGTCATGGAGCAGACCGAATACGCGCCAATGTCGGGGAGTAATGCGATTTGTGTGACGACGGTTTTATTGGAAACGGGCATTGTGCCAATGGTTGAACCCGTCACCACGCTGCGCCTCGAAGCACCCGCTGGCGTGATCGAAGTGCGCGCGAGCTGCAACAACGGCAAAGTCGAGCGGGTCGAATTTGACAATGTTCCTGCCTTTGCAGCCCATCTTGGCGTTCCTTTGGATGTGCCGGGATTTGGCAGAGTTGAGGTCGATATCGCCTGGGGCGGTATGTGGTTTGTGATCGCGGATGCGGCGGCTTTTGGCATTGATCCCGTTGCCGAACAGGGCGGTGCCTGTGTGCGCGCGATAGAGGCCATGCGCCACGCTGCTGCGGAGCAATATCCGGTTGCCCATCCTGACAACCCCGCCCTGACAGGGCCGACGATTGGGCAGATTATTGCGCCCCCGACAGCCGCCGGAACCCATGGGCGCGGCGCAATTTCGGTGTCATCGGGACCGTTTGATGCCGCGCGGCCGGATCGTTTGTCAGGTGCGTTGGATCGATCCCCCTGCGGCACTGGGACCTGCGCGAAGATGGCTGTTCTGCATGCGAAGGGACTGTTGGGCGTTGGCGAGGAGTATGTAAATGCATCCCCCATCGGTACGCAGTTTACGGGACGGATTGAACGCACCACGAAAGTTGGCCCCTATGATGCGATTGTCCCAAGCTTATCTGGGCGGGGGTGGATTTCTGGGGTGAGCCAATGGATGCTGGACCCGAGCGATCCGTTCCCGCAGGGGTTCACTATCGGGGACATTTGGGGGTAGGGCCCACACGTTTCGGCCCGACACTGGCCCATTTTCAGATCATCAGACGCCTAAATGATGGTGACACCCGCATCGATCATACCGGTGCGGGCGTCATCAAGGGTGCCGTCAAAATCGATTGCGCGGCAAAGATCGGTGTTCACGGTCACATCGTAGCCCAGTTTCGCCGCATCAACGGCGGAATAATTGACACAAAAATCAGTCGCCAACCCAACAAGCGTGAGCGCCGAGATTCCGCGGGTTTGCAGGTATCCATGCAAGCCCGTGGGCGTGGTCTGGTCATTTTCAAAGAACGCAGAATAGCTGTCGATTGCGGGGTTGTACCCTTTGCGGATGATCATATCAGCACCGTTGACGTTTAGATTAGGATGGAACTGCGCACCTTCACTGCCAATCACGCAGTGATCGGGCCACAGCACCTGCGGGCCGTATGGCATTTCAATTAGGGACATCGGGTCCGCATCATGGGACGTTGCAAAAGAAGAATGACCGGCAGGATGCCAGTCTTGCGTCAGGATCACGGCATCGAAGCTGTCCATCAGGGCATTGATGGGCGCGACGATGGCGTCGCCACCTTCCACGGCAAGCGCGCCACCGGGGCAAAAGTCATTTTGAACGTCGATCACAAGAAGGGCGTGGGTCATTGGAGCCTCTGAACGGTTTATTTGCCCACCCTACGGGTTGAGCGGCGCGGTGCAACGCAGTATTGGGACGCCATGCATATCGTGGCCGCCTTATATCATTTCACTCAGTTTGACGACCCTTCTGCACTGAAGGCGGCGTTGGCATTTGTATGCAAGTCCAACGGAGTAATGGGAACGCTGTTGTTGGCACGCGAAGGGATCAACGGCACCATTGCCGCGGATCGTGCGGGGATCGACGCTGCCATCGCCCATATTCGCGCCCTGCCCGGCTGTGCCGATTTGGAATGGAAAGAAAGCACAGCAACCGCGCCGCCGTTCAACCGCATGAAGGTGCGCATCAAACGCGAGATCGTGACGATGGGCCAACCCGATGTGGACCCAACCGCATCGGTCGGCAATTACGTGGACCCGGCTGATTGGAACGCCCTGATCGCCGCACCCGATGTTGCGGTGATTGATACGCGCAACGATTACGAAGTCGCCATTGGCACATTTGACGGGGCAATCGACCCTGAAACCAAGTCGTTCGGTGAATTCCCGGCATGGTGGGAAGCCAACAAAGACCGGTTTCACAACAAGAAGATTGCGATGTTCTGCACCGGGGGTATTCGTTGCGAAAAATCGACGAATTATCTGATCGGGCAAGGCGTTGAGGACGTGTACCACCTTAAGGGGGGTATTCTGAAATACCTCGAGGACGTGCCGCAAAGCGACAGCCGATGGGACGGAGAGTGTTTTGTATTTGATGCACGCGTCAGCGTCGGACATGGTCTGCAGGAAGGGCCGCATATGCTGTGCTACGCCTGCCGCCGGCCGATATTGCCCCACGACCGCGCGCGGCCAGAATACGAACATGGTGTGTCCTGCCATCAATGTGCGGCAGACACATCTGACGCAGACAAGGCGCGCTTTCGCGAACGTCAAAAACAAATAGCCCTGTCCGCGCAGCGTGGGGAAACACATGTCGGGCCCGCCGCGGGATAACACCGAAGAATCTTTTATATTTTGACGGGTGGGTCGGTTTCGAACCGCGATACATCTGGCGTTTCGGGATTGTTTGGGGTCAATTGCCCATAAAGGAGACCGCCCATGATCACGCCTGACCTACTGCGCAACATTCGCAATAAATTTGCCCATGTTGATGCCTGCCCGTTCCAAGGCCCGCGCGTGTTTTTTGAAAACGCGGGCGGGGCGTTGACCTTAAACGCGGCTGTTGAAACTAGCGCGCGGTTTGCGGCCATTCCGGACAATCAGGGGCGGGACAATCCGGCAGCACATGCGCTGATGGCAATCATTGCCGATGCCAAGACTGCAGCGATGGAATGGTTTAACGCGCCAAACGGTCAAGTATTTGTCGGCGAAAGCGGAACTGAGTTGTTGTTTCGGCTGATCAGAACGGCCGTTGCCGGCACATCGGGGGGTGTGCTGATCGGATCAACCGTTGAACATCCCGCATCGCGATCGGCAATGGGTCATTGGGCTGAAAAACTTGGGCGCGATTATCGGCTTGTGCCTCATGACGACGCCCTTGGGTTGGTCACGCCTCAAGCCTACGCAGACGCGGTGACGCCGGATACGAAGGTGGCAACAATTCTTCATACATCACCCGTCACAGGCATGGGGATGGATTTGGCTGCGATTTCCGCCGCGATCCGTGCCGTTGCGCCAGACTGCTTTATAATTGTGGATGGAATTCAGCATGCATCCCATGGGTTGGTGGATCTGACTGCGGCGAACGTCGACGGCTATGTGGTCTCGCCCTACAAAGTGTTTTCGCGACATGGATATGGAATTGCATGGGTGTCTGATCGACTAACGCAATTGGGCCCTGAACAATTGGCAGGCGGACCAGAGACGAACTGGGAATTTGGCACGCGCGACACCGGGGCCTATGCGACCTTTCACGATGTGGTGGATTATTTCGATTGGCTCGGCGGCGAAGTGTCCTCAGAAACGACCCGGCGTGCGCGGATCGAGGCAGCCGGCGCTGCGATCAAGGCCCATGAAACATCGCTGACCGATGCGATGCTTCATGGAACCGGAAACCTGCGCGGACTGGCAGAGATGAAGGGGGTTCACATAGTCGGTGGCGTCGACAACCCAGCGCGCGAGGGCCTTGTTTGTTTTTGGGCAGACGGTCACAGCGCAGCGGATATTGTTTCGGCTTTGAACGACGAAGGGGTGCGGACCCATGTGCGCAAAGCCGATCACTACAGCGGTAACATCCTGACCCCTCTTGGCCAAGATGCCGCAGTGCGGGTGTCTATGTGTCACTATAATTCCGAAACTGAAGTCGCCCGCTTCCTGAGCGTCATGGCGCAGATCGTCGGCGAATAGCCCAAGACGTTCGTTTTCTTTGGTTTGAAAGTACTCCCGCCGGAGGCTCCGGCGGGGCGGCTTGGCCTAAAAGTCGAGGTGTTCGACGCTCAGCGCGTTATCTTGAATGAATTCGCGGCGCGGTTCCACGACATCGCCCATCAGCTTGGTGAACAGATCATCGGCCTCGGCGACATCTTCGACCTTAACCTGCAACAAGGTGCGCGCATCCGGATCCAATGTGGTTTCCCATAGCTGATCTGGGTTCATTTCGCCCAAGCCCTTATAGCGCTGAAGCGATAGGCCGCGTTCGCCTTCTTCCAAAATCGCGGCCAGCAAATCGAGAGGGCCATAGATGTTTTGCACACGGTCTTTGCGGATCAGGGTGGCGGGGGTGTTGTAAACCTCTTGCAGATGATCCGTGAACGTGCCGGATTTACGGGCCTCGCCCGATCGCAGCATCGGTCCGTCAAGCGTGCGGACCTCTTCGACGCCGCGCAAAATGCGGGTCAGGCGGACGCCTTTGTCTTGGGTGATGCGGCCTTGCCAGCCGCGTTCCCATTCGTTTGCAATAAGATCAAGACGCGATGCGACCTTGTCAGCGACACCTTGCAAATCTGAATCAACGGCACCGGCCACGAAAGCACCCGCAATCGCGGCCTGTTCCAGAATATGGCGGGGGTAATGGGTCGGGAAGGCATCCAGAACACGTTTCAGACGGCCAGCCTCGTCCACAACGCGGCGCAAATCTGCGCCTGAGATTTCTTCACCGTTGCCTTGTCGCAGCATGGCGCCTTCGACGCCCTGTTCGGTCAGGTAGTTGTCCATTGCGGACTGATCTTTGAGGTAGACCTCGGATTTGCCGCGGCTCACCTTATAAAGCGGTGGTTGCGCGATGAACAAATGGCCCCGTTCAATCAGTTCCGGCATCTGTCGGAAGAAGAACGTCAGCAGCAATGTTCGAATGTGTGCCCCGTCCACGTCCGCATCCGTCATGATGACGATTTTATGGTAGCGCAGTTTCGAGATGTCGAATTCATCCCGCCCAATGCCTGTGCCAAGCGCCATAACGAGGTTGCCAATTTCCTGGCTGCCCAACATCCGGTCAAACCGCGCACGTTCGACGTTAAGAATTTTACCTTTGAGCGGTAAAATCGCCTGCGTCTGACGGTCCCGCCCGGTTTGGGCAGACCCACCAGCGGAATCACCCTCCACCAAGAAGACTTCGGTTTTGGACGGGTCTTTTTCAGAACAATCCTTGAGCTTACCCGCAAGGAAATTCACATCCATTGCTGTTTTGCGACGCGTCAATTCACGCGCTTTGCGCGCGGCTTCGCGGGCGTGGGCGGCTTCGACGATTTTGCTCACGATCATCTTGGCGATCTGTGGGTTTTCTTCGAACCACTCGGCCAGTTTTTCATTCATCAGGTTTTCAACGGCGGGGCGGACCTCAGATGAAACCAATTTGTCTTTCGTTTGGCTGGAAAATTTCGGATCCGGCACCTTTACGGAAAGAACACAGGTCAGGCCTTCGCGGGCATCATCGCCTGTGAAATTCACCTTTTCCTTTTTCGCAATGCCACTGGATGCGGCATAGCTGTTGATCGTGCGGGTCAGGGCGGCGCGGAAACCCGCCATATGCGTCCCGCCGTCCCGCTGTGGGATGTTGTTGGTGAACGGCAGCACCATTTCGTTGTAGCTATCGTTCCACCACATCGCGACTTCGACGCCGATGTCGTCACGTTCACCGATGACATAGATGGGTTCTTCCATCATCGCCGCCTTTGAACGGTCGATGTATTTGACGAATTCTTTCACGCCGCCTTCGTAGTAGAGTTCGGTATGAAGTTTTTCAGCGGGCCGTTCATCTTCAACGATGATGCGCGCGCCTGAGTTCAGGAACGCCAGTTCGCGCAGACGCTTTTCCAGCGTCTCGAACGAATAGTCGCGGCTGCTGAATGTTTCCAGCGATGCCATGAACCGCACTTCGGTGCCTGTCCGGTCACCGCATTCGCCAACAACCTCAAGAGATTTGGTGGTAAAACCGCCTTCAAACCGTGCCACGTGTTCTTTGCCGTCGCGCCAGATGCGCAGTTCCAACCAATCCGACAGGGCATTCACAACAGACACGCCAACCCCGTGCAAACCACCCGACACCTTGTATGAATTGCTGTCGAATTTACCGCCTGCGTGCAGCTGGGTCATGATGACTTCGGCGGCAGAGACGCCTTCTTCTTCGTGGATGCCCACCGGAATGCCACGCCCGTTGTCAGACACGGACACCGACCCGTCGGCATGAATTTTGACGTTCACAGCATCCGCGTGACCGGCCAAAGCCTCATCAATGCCGTTGTCCACGACTTCGTAAACCATGTGGTGCAAACCAGACCCATCGTCGGTATCCCCGATATACATGCCGGGGCGCTTGCGGACAGCCTCTAGGCCCTTGAGAACCTTAATAGAATCCGCGCCATAGTCGTCTGGTTGCTGCTGCTCGTCGGTCATTGTGGACCCTTTGTCATATTTCTTACAAAATATAGCGGTTTTTCAGGGCAGTGTCACGCATTTGGGGCATATTTTGTGGGCAGTTGGTGGTTAATATTGGCCCGCGTTTGAAACGCCATTTTCATCCGTTACATGAACGTATTGAGCGGCGGGCCCAAGTTCGACAAACAGTTCTGGTCCGGTACCTGTCATGAACGCCTGCGCCCCCAATGCGGTGATTTCAGAATACAGTGCCGCGCGCCTGTCTGCGTCCAGATGGGCCGCGACTTCGTCCAACAAAAGGATCGGTGGCGCGCCAAAATCATTCGCCAGCGCCCGCGCATTGGCGAGGATCAGAGAAATCAACAGCGCCTTTTGTTCGCCGGTTGAACAGTCTTTGGCGGGGACTTCTTTGGCGGCATACACGGCGCCCAAATCGGCGCGGTGGGGGCCGATCAATGTGCGCCCCGCCGCCATATCCCGCGCGCGGTTGTCCGCAAAAGCGGCCAAAAGGGCATCAGCATCATCCGGCGCGTCGCAGGCAGGATCTGCGTGGGTTAGATCAAGTAGGGCAGACGGAAACGCCGTTTCCGCTGCGGCCTGTGCCGCGGTCAGTTGCATGACTGCATCCGCGCGGTTGCGGTGGATTTGCGCGCCAGCATGCGCCATTTGGCGTTCCAGCGCGGCATACCAATGGGCATCGCGCACCATGTCTTTTAGCAATCGGTTCCGTTCCCGCATGGATTTTTCGTAGGTCAGGACCGCTTCTGCGTGGCTTGGTTCAAAGCTGAGCGTGGCGCGATCCAAAAATCGCCGCCGGCCTTCAGCGCCTTCGATCCACAGCCGATCCATGGCTGGGATCAGCCACAATACGCGCGCGATGCGCCCCAGCGCCACCTGCGCGGCGGCCTTGCCATCGATCTTGGTTTGGCGGGACGCGCCCCCTTCGGACCATGTTTCGATCTCGTGACCCTGTCCAAGGGACGTCAAATCAGCCGAAACCTTCCACCCCAGTTCTTCGGGGCGACGGGTCATGTCCTGCGAACTGGCGCGACGCAGCCCGCGTCCAGGGGACAGAATTGAGACAGCTTCTAGGATATTGGTTTTTCCGGCCCCGTTGGGGCCGTGGATGGCGACAGGGCGCCCATCCAGATCAAGCGTGGCGCGTTTGTGGGAACGAAAATGCGAAACCGTCAACGATGACAGGAAAAGGGCCGACATTACGCGCGGCCCCCTTGTTCATCTTGGAAAATGAAACGCAAATCCCGCAGTCGTCACACGCGCATCGGCATAACGACGTACACCGCCGACGTATCATTGCCTTCGCGCATCAATGTCGGATCACCCGATGAATTGAACATGAAGACCGCGTTTTCACGATCTACCTGAGATGCAATTTCGAGCAGGTATTTCGCGTTAAACCCGATCTCAAGCCGTTCATCTCCGTAGGCCACGGCGAGTTCTTCTTCCGCTGCACCAGAGTCGGGGGCGTTGACGGACAGCACAAGGCGGTCTTCGTCCAATTGCAATTTCACAGCGCGGGACCGTTCGGACGACACGGTGGCCACACGATCTACGGCTTTGGCGAATTCAGATGCGTCGACTTCCATTTTGCGTGTGTTGCCTTGGGGAATGACGCGGGTGTAATCGGGGAATGTGCCATCAATGACCTTGGACGTCAGGGTGATGTCCGGCGTCGCAAAGCGGATTTTGGTTTCCGATACAGACACGGCGATTTTCATGTCATCATCATCCAGCAATTTGCGCAGTTCACCGACTGTTTTACGCGGTACAATCACGCCAGCCATGCCGTCTGCGCCTTCGGGCAGATCTGCATCAATACGAGCCAGACGGTGGCCATCTGTGGCCACACAGCGCAGCACCTTGCCGCCATCGGCTTCTGAGACGTGCATATATACCCCGTTCAGGTAATAGCGCGTTTCTTCGGTGCTGATGGCGAATTTGGATTTGTCGAACAGGCGGCGTAGCACCGGTGCAGGGCAAGAAAAATTCGCCGCATAGTCAGACGACGCCATTACGGGAAAATCTTCTTTTGGAAGCGTCGCGAGAGAGAAATTCGAACGGCCTGCTTCGATTGTCAGGCGGCCTGATGCACTGTCTTCTGTCAGCGTCACAAGCGCACCATCAGGCAGTTTGCGAACGATTTCGTTCAGGGTGACGGCGGATACTGTTGTGGCCCCGGCGCGTTCAACCTGTGCAGAGGCTTTATCGACGACTTCGATATCAAGGTCAGTCGCACGAAACGTCGCGTCTGATCCTTCGGCTTCGATCAGCACGTTGGCAAGGATCGGAATGGTGTTGCGACGTTCAACGACCGACTGGGCTTGCGCCACGGCCTTAAGCAATGTTGCGCGTTCAATGCTAAGTTTCATGGGCCTGTCTCCGCTAGTGGCGCCGCCGAGTATTCGGGACGCTAAAACTAGCGGTTTTTGGCCTATTCACAAGTGATTTATGATCAGTCTTCGAGCGCGCGGCGCAGCAATTCCAGATCATCGGCTATCTGGCTGTCAGACTGGCGCAATTCATCAATCTTACGCACCCCATGCATGATAGTTGTATGATCACGTTTGCCGAATTTGCGTCCGATTTCCGGTAGACTGCGGCTGGTGAGCTGTTTGCACAACCACATGGCGATTTGGCGCGGCCGCGCAAGGCTGCGGGTGCGTTTGGGCCCCAACATGTCTGACAGGCGGATGTCATAATGTTCCGACACCTTGCGTTGGATTTCTTCGATTGTGAGCTTGCGATCAGACGCACGCAATATATCCGAAAGACAGTCTTGTGCCATTTCCACGGTGACTTTGCGCCCAACAAGCGACGCCAGCGCATACAAACGGTTCAGCGCGCCTTCTAGCACGCGCACGTTGCTGGAAATGCGGTGGGCCAAGAATTCTAGGACACCGGGTGCGATTTCGACGCCCGGGTACACGTTGACGTAGGTTTCTTGTTTGGCGTGCAGAATACCAAGGCGCAGTTCGAAATCTGTTGGATGCAGATCAACGACAAGGCCACACTGAAGACGGGATTTAATCCGTTCGGAAAGATCACGAATTTCACCCGGCGCGCGGTCCGCAGAAATAATCAACTGTTTGTTCTGATCAACCAGCGCGTTGAACGTGTGAAAGAATTCCTCTTGCGTAGATTCTTTTCCTTCCAGGAACTGGATGTCATCGACCATCAGGATGTCGACAGACCGAAAATGCTGTTTGAAATCCATCATTTTGCGATCGCGCAGGGCGGAAATGAACCGATAGATGAACTGATCCGCTGAGATATACAGCACGTTGAGGTCAGGACGGCGCTGGCCCAGTTCGTGTGCAATTGCGTGCATCAGGTGCGTTTTGCCAAGGCCAACACCACCGTACAAGAACAGTGGATTGAACGTGGCGGGCCCGCCTTCGGCCACACGTTTGGCAGCGGCATGGGCGAGCTCGTTTGGTTTTCCGACAACAAAGTTATCGAACGTAAAACGGTGATCTGGCTGGGCATCTGTGCCGGATTTCAAGGCTTTTGGTGCCACAGGTTTCACAGTGGTTTCTGCCGCGCCTTCGACTTCGAACGCCAAACGCTGCACGGACATACCTTGGCGGTTCAAATGATAGATGATTTGATCACCGTAGGTCTTGCCAACATAGTCCCCGACGAATGGATTGGGTGCGGACAGATGCGCAACGCCTTCATCGGCAGTTACGAGGCTAAGCGGTTCGATCCAGCTTTTGAAATTTCCGGCCCCGATTGCTGATCGCATATCGGTTTTCACTTGTGCCCACTGTACGTCTTTCATTCTATCCCCGTCTGTCCCATTCGATCACCTCATCGAGAGGTTTTGGCGGCTGCAACCGCGTATTCAACCGATGCCATCTGATCCTTGAGAGATAGCAATGTTTCATCCGTGCCTTGGCATGGTGATTTCAAAGCTAACCAATGCATATGGTCGAGCACCCCGTGGGATGTTCCCTCTCGAACAATTGGCACTGCGGACTGACGTGGACGGCAAAGAATTACGCGGCTCCCACACCGCGCAATTCGCCTTCAAACACCGCCGACCATCAGGCCTTGGATGCCAAAGTTTCCAAAGGAAACAGGCAGTCCATGTTGGTGTTTTACTCCACGTCCCCCCAAGGAACGAAACGACTCGCTCACATACGCTAACCCCACAGATATGGTCGGTTCAACACCAACGATGACCTTGACAGGACTGGGTGCAAAACGAATCTGGTCGATCATTGAATCTCAAGGAAAAGTCATTTTCTGGAGCGGCCACTTTTGCCCCTGAAACAGCGAAAGGCAGCCCTCTCGGACCGCCTTTCGTTAAGTCATGCAAAAGAATCGGCAGGTCGCCTAATTCTTAGCCGATCGCCTTGACGCGTGCAGACAAGCGGGACATTTTGCGCGCCGCTGTGTTTTTGTGGAAGACGCCTTTGGTGACGCCACGCATCAATTCAGGCTGAAGCGCACGCACGGCTGCGGTGGCTGCTTCTTTGTCGCCAGATGCGATGGCTTCTTCGGCTTTGCGAAGGAATGTACGGATGCGCGAACGG
>CAYOSK010000084.1:0-11955 GCA_964406585.1 uncultured Octadecabacter sp.
CCCATGATTTCATCAAGTTCCACGGACACCAGCAAGATTGCTTTGCCTTGATCGCGCAGGGCCACGATCTGTTGGTGGATGAATTCAATTGCCCCGATGTCGACACCGCGGGTCGGCTGACCCACCAGAAGCAAATCAGGATTTCGTTCAATTTCGCGGGCAACGACGATCTTCTGTTGGTTGCCGCCTGAAAAATTCTTTGCCGCCAAGTGCGGGTTGGGGGGGCGCACGTCAAACCGATCCATCTTTTCTTGGGCGTCCCGCTGGATGGCGGCATTGTCCATCAACAGACGACCGCGTTGGTAGGCTGAATCGTGGTGATAGCCGAATGCAGTATTTTCCCATGCACTGAAATCCATGATCAGGCCTTCGTGCTGGCGATCTTCGGGGACATGGGCGATGCCGCGCGCGCGGCGGCTTTGTCCGTCTGAATGCGCGCCTGTCAAATCGATCGGTTGCCCGTTCAACAGAATTTCGCCGCTGGCTTTTTCATAGCCGCCCAGAACCTCAAGCAATTCCGATTGCCCGTTGCCCGACACCCCGGCAATGCCAAGGATTTCACCCGCTCGCACATTAAACGACACGCCCTTTAGGCGATGAACGCCCTTGTCATCGGTCACATTCAGATTGGACACCTCAAGAACAGTGTCTTTGGGTTGGGCGGGGGTTTTATCTACGCGCAGCAGGACTTTGCGGCCAACCATGCGTTCTGCCAAATCTGCGGGGTTTGTGTCGGTTGTCTTTACAGTGGATGTCATCTCACCACGGCGCATAACGCTCACGGTATCGGTGATGTCCATTATCTCACGCAGTTTGTGGGTGATCAGGATGATGGTTTTGCCTTCGGCCTTCAGGCGGCCCAATATACGGAACAATTGATCGGCTTCGGCCGGTGTTAGAACACCAGTGGGTTCATCCAAGATAAGAATGTCAGCCTGCCGATAGAGCGCCTTTAGGATTTCGACCCGTTGTTGCATCCCAACGCCGATGTCTTCGATGATGGCGTCGGGATCGACGTTCAGTTCATATTCTTCGGCCAGCGATTTCAACTGCTTGCGTGCCTTGGCCAATGACGGACGCAACAAGGCGCCATCTTCGGCCCCAAGAACAACATTTTCCAACACACTGAAATTTTGGACCAGTTTGAAGTGCTGGAACACCATGCCGATGCCCGCGGCAATCGCCGCCTGACTGTCAGGTATTTGAGTCTTTTCGCCCGAGATGAAAATTTCACCTGCGTCGGCTTTGTAGAACCCGTAAAGGATCGACATAAGCGTGGATTTCCCCGCGCCGTTTTCCCCGATGATCCCGTGGATCGTTCCTGGCATAACGCGGATTGAAATGTCTTTGTTGGCCTGTACTGGCCCAAAGGCTTTGGAAATGCCGACCAGTTCGATGGCCGGTGCTTGGTCAGAGCGCAAAACAGACACCCCTTCTTTTCGATACAAGATTGCCGTCTGCGCCTATGGTGTCCGCCACCCAATCACCGGGCGTGTTTGCATTGACTTTTGCTATGTAATTCAGGGTTAGCTCGCCTTGCGGGTCCCCTTCTTCAAAAGTCAGTTGCGTTGGCGTATTCTCAACCAGAACAAACGTTTCTCCGGTTTTGAAAAGGGTGACTGTTTGCGCGCTTTCATCAATATCAAAACGCACAGGATCAAGTGTTGAGTCAGCCGGAATGCATGACACGACCAAAGATGACGGGACCGAGAACGCTGCAAGTGGTAAGCCGCATAAGACGACGTAGAACGCTAATCTCATGCGCCGGTCCCGACAAAGCCGGCCATCATTGTCAACTTGCCGTCCACAACATCACAAAAATACGTGCCATGCTGCACCATCTCGGATCCGTCCGGCCCCATGCCACCAAAGGCAACGATGGCGCGGATGTAGCCGTTGACATCGTCGCTGGATACGACTTTTGCCGTCCAACCGGGCGCATTTGCACTGAACATTCCGACGTATTCCGCAACAGCCGATTGGCCAGCCAAACGCGCGCCGCTTCGCGGGTCTGAATAGGTGACATCCGTGCTGGTTGCCTGCGCGATCATCGCGTTGCGCGCATCGGGTTCTGCCGTGCCCCATGCGTCAAAGAATGTGGTCAATGCATCCGTCATATCGTTACCCCCGTTTGATTGAAAAGGGCCGCGCCGATCCCTCGGTGCGGCCCTGATACTGTCGGTTAACCCGTCTTAGAATTCAAGCACTGGGCAAGTTTCGTCAGACATGTAGTCGTGGACCATCAGCTCACCTGCGGTGATCGAGGCTGCGGCTTCATCAACCATGGCCTGCATTTCAGCAGAGACGAGATCTGCGTTGAAATCGTCCAACGCATAGCCGACGCCACCGTTATTGATGCCCATGACGTTGAAACCGGGTTCAACATCAACGCCAGCCGCAAAGCTTTCGTATACTGCGTTATCAACGCGCTTGAGCATGGATGTCAGAACCTGACCGGGGTGCAGATAGTTCTGGTTTGCGTCAACGCCGATGGACAAGATGCCTTCGTCAGCCGCTGTTTGCAGTACGCCAATGCCGGTGCCGCCAGCGGCCGCAAACACAACATCAGAGCCCTGAGAAATCTGGGACAATGTCAGCTCGGAGCCCTTTACCGGGTCATTCCACGCAGACGGTGTTGTGCCTGTCATGTTTGCAATAACAGTGGCGTCCGGGTTGGCTGCTGCGACGCCCTGTGCATAGCCACATGCGAAACGACGGATCAGCGGAATGTCCATGCCGCCCACGAAGGAAACAACATCCGTTTCGGAGGCTTCAGCCGCCATCATCCCCACAAGGAAAGACCCTTCGTGTTCGTTGAACACGATGGAGCGCACGTTTGGCGCGTCAACGACCATGTCGATGATCACGAACTTTGTATCCGGGTAGTCAGCTGCGGCAGTTCCGAGGGCTGTCGCCCAAGAAAAACCGGCCATAACAATTGGGCTGTTGCCGTCTTCTGCAAAGCGGCGAATTGCTTGTTCGCGCTGTGCATCTGCTGTGATTTCGAATTCAGCGAATTCTGCTTCGTTTTCATCGGCCCAACGCTGTGCGCCATTAAACGCAGATTCGTTGAAGGATTTGTCGAACTTACCGCCCAGATCGTAGATGATTGCGGGGCTGGCACCGTGGCCGTCCGCGTGAACGCCGCCAGCCATCAGGGCCAAAGCGGTTGTCGCTGCGAGGATTTTTGTCAGTTTCATGGATGTCTCCCAAGTTGTTGTTCGATCGCCGCACATTCGCGCGGCGCCGGATCATCCGGTTGCCGCAAGGCTCCGTTTTTCGATCATGATGCAAAGTAGGCAACGCAGCGCACGGAAGATCAACCGATTCTTAGGCGTTTGACCAAATCTGACGCAGGATTAGGCAGAAGACGCCGGGGAAAGCACGGCTTTCATGCAGATCGCGGTCGCGCCGTTCTTGTAATAGTTGTGCCGCAGCGCGAACCCCGTGAACCCGCTGCGGGCATATAACGCCCGCGCAGCTGTGTTCTGATCGGAAACGTCCAAGAACACTTCTTGAACGTTGACTGCGCGAAGACGTTCAAGCGTGTCACGCAACAATTTCGTCGCGCGACCCTGACCTTGGACCTCAGGATGGGTCGCGAGTGTGATCACTTCGGCTTCTGGTCCGGCCAGACGGATCACCACAAAGCAACTGTTGTTGCCAAGAACCAGACAGATGGGATTATCGATGTAGTTGGCGAAATCGCGGGCCGGCCAACTGTTATCGTCGCCGAACGCTGCTGCATGGGTACGTGCGAGACCGGCGGGCGTCACGGCAGGATCACCGGCGGCGCGTCGCGTGACGGGGCCGCATCGGGTGGTTTGACATACAGCGGTTTCGCGCGTGGCTGCTGGCCATCGTGAAATTTTTCTGTCGCGATCTGCCCGATCCGGCTTGTCAGTGTTTTGGATAGGTCTTGTTCTGGTGGATCATACACATTTGCCCTCATCGGGGCGGCGATGTCATGGGCATGCGCGCCCCACACCGACAGGCCCTGATGTTCCATGTCCGGCACAACAGTGCCAGGTGTGATCATCATTGGATCAGCCAAAGCGGTATCGCCGTCGAATGGTTGAACATAGGCCTTACCCTGCGGAGCGGGCAGGCTGACAAGCAACCTGTTCGAAACATCGTGACCGTGTTTCATGATTTCGAACGCCGAAACGCCAATGGACGGGATGCCAAGCCCGAGGGCGATCCCGCGCGCAAATGAAACCGCTATTCGGATACCAGTGAAATTTCCCGGCCCCACGCCCACCGCAATTGCGTCAAGATCGGCCCAGCCAAGGTTACAATCGGCCAAAACGTCTTGGCACATAGGGCCAAGACGTTCGGCTTGCCCGCGGGCCATTTCAACAAACTGTGCTTTGTCAGAAAAATGCGACGCACCAACAGCAACGTAAGGTCCGCTCGTATCAATGCTTAGTATTAGCGGACGCGCGGCCATCGCCTCACGCCGCGACTGGGCGTACCTCGACCACTTCTGGGATATAGTGGCGCAGTAGGTTTTCGATACCCATTTTCAGCGTTAGCGTAGAAGACGGGCAGCCCGCACAGGCGCCTTGCATGTGCAAATAGACGACACCGCGATCAAAGCCGTGGAACGTGATGTCGCCGCCATCTTGCGCAACGGCGGGGCGCACGCGGGTGTCTAGCAGTTCCTTGATCTGGTTGACGATCTCACCATCCTCACCGGTGTGTTCGGCGTGGCCGGATGCGGCCTGTTCGCCTTCAATCACAGGTGCGCCGGATTGGTAGTGTTCCATAATCGCGCCAAGGATCGCCGGCTTGATGTGATCCCATTCGACATCGTCTGCTTTTGTCACAGTAACGAAATCAATTCCGAAAAACACACCACTTACACCTTCCACCGCAAAGATGCGGTTGGCCAGTGGGCTGTTTGCAGCCGCTTCGACGCTTGGGAAATCAGCCGTTCCAACCTCAAGCACATTCTGGCCGGGCAGAAATTTCAGCGTCGCGGGATTTGGCGTGGATTCGGTCTGGATGAACATCGGAAAAACCCTTTTTGTCAGGCTTTACATATGCGCCTGACGCGGTGTGAAGTCAAGGTTTGGAACGATTCTAAATTGCTGTTTACCTTGATGGGATCGCGAATTTGAGTAAGGCTTCAGGATGATCCGCAACTTGTCGATATGTGCTGTGCTGGCCGCCGCATCCTGCGGGCCGACGTTTGATGTGGTGCGCTATGAGGTTTCTAACCCGGTCGTGATGACCACACAGTCCGCGCCCGTCAATGTTGGTGCTGTGGCACAGGCGTCCCCGCAACTGGCGCAGGACCTGACAGAGGCAGGGTTTGACAGTTTTTTGTGGCAACGCGGGCAGGGCCAGATTGTGGAGTGGTACAGCGACGGGCAGACGCCAGAAGACGCGGTGCAAATCAAATCGGTCAGCAAAGTGTTGGTAACCGCTGCCGCAACACAGCTGCCTGAATTTGACCTCGATCAGCCGCTTGATGCGATCTCCGGCTGCGCGGTTCCGCCTGATATGGGCGGGCTGACACCGCGCCATCTGGCCAATATGGCGTCGGGATTGGAGATTTATGAAAACCGGACAATTGATGTCTTTGCACGTGCGGGTTGGGCCTGCGCGATCCTTGCCAAACCGCAACTTGCCCCAGCGGGGGCTGCGTTTTTGTACAGCACTGCACAGACCCATTTGTTGGGCCTTCACCTTCAGGATCTGACGGGCCAGCCGCTGCATCAACTTGTCCAGAATAACGTGCTTTCGCCATTGGGGATCACGTTGGATGGTTGGCGGACCAACCAAGATGGCGACACATTTGGCGGATCGGAAATGTGGCTCCACCCGCGTGATTTGCTGCGCTTTGGCCAAGCGGTGCGTGATCGTCACCCTGTGTTCACGGAAAGCTATCTGCGCGATATTCAAACTCCGGCCTTTGAAAACCTTGATGATCTGGGGCGCGGTTATGCCTTGGGCTGGTGGACCGTCAGGGTTGGCGCCACACCGGCATGGATGGCCGATGGCTACGGCGGGCAGATTGTGTTGGTGGCCGGTTCAGATGTGTTTGTCTTTACTGCCCCGACAGGGGGCTTTGTGTCCGGGGCAACCCACTCCGCGCGGATCACCGGTGGCCTATCCCTTGCCAGCGCTTTGCATGCACAGCCCTAAACGCAAACGGGCCGCCCAAAGGACGGCCCGCAGCGAGGGAGAGGAAATATAGAAGGCGGGAGCCTTAGTTGAAATCCAGCTCTTGGGTGTCAACGATCTGGCCGTTGACCTTCAGAATAGCGATTGCGTCTGTGGCTGGGCGGCGGATGTCAACATCAACGTCGAGGTTAGAACCGGCAGTCACTGCTTCTGACCCCAGCAGAACGCCCACTTCGCCTTTGTGGAAGCTGTAGATTTCGACAACGCCATTGCCAGCTGCACGGACGGTGCCCAGTTCAACCTGAGAGCCGCGAACCTGCTCTTCTACGAAGTTGGAGATATAGCTGTTTGCGGAAGCCATAGAAGCCGAAGCTGCGATGGCGGCGAGTGCGATTGTTGCTGTCTTGAACATGGTATTTTCCTTTTCTGCCCGTCTTGGGCTTGGGTTGTTTGCCCCGGTATTAGGGCGGTTTGTGATGCCCCGATCGTTTGGGGCGTTTGATGTTGTGCAGCGGGGTGCTGCGTTTCGATGAGATGAAGATGAGTTCAAAAACGGCGTCTCGCTACCCCACGGCCGTTCACACCGAGATGTGCGAAATCGCACAGATCCAAAGTCTTGAAATTGAATGGTGCGAAAAGCTGTAGTTCTGCGCCAATGCGCACAGGTCCGCTCAGATTTCAGTGCGGCGGAACACAGAAGTCGTTACAGGCGCTCACGGTTTCCGTGAGGTCCCAAAAACGTGATCGACGGATATTTCAAATCCATCCCGCCTGCGTGATAAAAACTACATGAATTCAAGGGGTTTCATTACAGATTATCACGCCAACGCGACGGAATCTGCGTGCCAAAATCGGCAAATTGGCCCGATGTAGACCATCGGAAGTCATTTACCGCGCAGCTTAGCTGATCGCTTCGAGTCGTTCTTTTGACATATCGCCTGGAACAATGGTCATTGGGATAGGCATATTGCCGGCCGCTTTGGTAAGGGCCGTGATCAACGGGCCCGGTCCCTTTTTGTCAGTCGCAGCACCCAACACAATAACGCCGACTTCTGGGTCTTCGTCGATTTGTGCCAGAATTTCGCGTTCTGGAACGCCTTCGCGGATCACCAACTCTGGATCGATGCCTTGCTTGTCGCGCATCCATTTGGCAAAGACTTCGTAATGAACTTCGATACGTTCACGGGCTTCGGCGCGCATAACGTCGGCCACACCGATCCAATGGTTGAATTCATCGGGCGGAATAACCGCCAGGACCTCAACACCGCCCCCTGTCTTGGCAGCGCGCATCGCGGCAAACCGCATTGCATTCAGGCATTCACGACTGTCATCCAAAATTACGAGGAATTTGCGCATTGGGGTCTCCGGTTATTGAGGCGGAGTGTGCCGGAGTGGCAGGGTGCGTGCAATGTCTATATGGACGCTGCCCCCATTCGGCGCTGTGCGGATCGGTGCAACAGGCGTAACAGGCCATTACCGCATTGTTGCGCGCCAAATAAGAACAGTTGAAGCGCAAGCGCATAGAGAGCGACGGCCGCGCCAATGGTAACATCGCTTAGCCGCACAGCGGCGCGCAGTGCGCGCGATTTGCCCAACACTTCGAAAGCACCGCGTGTTTGTGGGCCGAGCGCGTTGCTGATCCGCGCAAGGCGGGCTGCGTCCTGTGTGGTATCGACATAGCGCAAAAGGTCGATGGCCTGCGCGACTGATGTCGCTTCGGCGACGCGGCGTATCGAACCGCTTAGCGCGGTCAGTTCTGTCAATTTTGCTGTGTTGATCATGTCTGCGGGTGCAATGCGCCATGTTGCAAGATCACCCATACGGTCCCAGCGTACGGCATTGCTTACAAGGTCGGACAAGCGCGCTGCGAGCGGCGGGGTGAGGGCCCCGAGCCGCCGCGCCATACGCAAAACAGATGTTCCAGCCTTGAGACTGTAACTTGTTCCACCCGTCGCCAGAACGGCCCCAGTGGCCCCAAGCCCGATCACGGCAAGCCCAAGATCAAGCCTGTCTACGTCGCCTCCGTCCACATAAGTAACACCTGCGCGGCGAAGCGCATTGATGTCGCCCGCGGGCGTCAGTTCAAACGGCAGCGCACAGGCGCCAATTTGTGCAAGCGTTGCACAGGCCGTGACATCAATCGCGCAGGCTCCGCATGCTGTTGCCCGTGCCCAAGGTCGCGAAGCTGCGCGATCAAGTGCGGCAATGTCTTGAACCATATTCAAAGGTAGGATCACGCCATGATCGTTGGCCAAGCCCAACAAAAGATCCAACTGCATTAAGTCTTCGGTCAAGATGGCGTCTTGGACACGGGGCAGCAACCAAGCAAGATCAACGTCGCGCGCCATAGCGCGTATTAAGACGGAGCGGGTTTGTTCAGTGGTGCGTTCGACAAGCGGGACCGCAAAGGGCGACTGTGTCATGATCCACGCAACGCACGCCACTGTCGCCATGAACGGAGCCAAACGCAGGGTCAGATCAAAGACTTTGGTCACGCGGCGGATTTTGCCCAATCCCAATACAATTCGCGCGCGCGGCGTGTGACAGGGCCGACCTGATACTGAACATCGTCAAACGCAGTGATCGGCGTCACTTTGGCCATATTGCCGCTTAAGAACATCTCGTCCGCGTCGCGCGCATCCTCAAAGCTCAGCACAGTTTCATGGACCTGGTATCCATCCTTGCGCAAATTTTGGATGTGACGCGCGCGCGTTATGCCAGCCAAAAAGGTGCCATTGGGGATCGGTGTAAAGACCTCTCCGTTTTTGATCAGAAACACATTTGCTGTCGCGCTTTCGGCGAGATTGCCCATCGCATCAGCACAAAGAGCGTTGCCGAACCCTTTGGCGTGGGCTTCGGCCAACATGCGCGCGTTGTTGGGATATAGGCAGGCGGCCTTGGCGTTGACCACGGCGCTTTCCATGACAGGGCGGCAAAATCGCGTGGTCGTCACAGTCGTGGTTGCCGTGTCAGGCGGCATTGGGATTTCTTCGAGGCATATCGCAAATCCGGCGGGGCCATCACCCGGGCGGATCGCACTGACCCCTGTGTCACGCCCCCAATACATTGGACGGATGTATATGGGCGCATCGGCTGGGTATAGCGCCAATCCTTCGCGCACGATCTTAACCATTTCATCAGAACGAACCCACGGCGTCAGCATCAGCGCCTCTGCGGATCGATTTACCCGTTCGCAATGCTTATCTAAGTCCGGCGTAAGTCCGAAAACCTGCCGCGCCCCGTCAAAAACGCCTGACCCCAGCCACATCCCGTGATCGGCGGCGCGCATCAGCGGAATGTCACCTTCGTGCCATTTGCCTTCGAAATAGGTGCGAATGTTGGTTCCGGTTGCCATGACACTGCTCCTTCACATTATCAAAGACATTAGCAGGCCCATCGCCGTCGTCCAGCATCCAAAGGGCGCACCAAAAAAAGCGCCCATGCTGTGGGACAGCACAGGCGCGTAACGTTTACCGGTCGGGAAACCGATCAAAAGGCCGAACCAGGACGAGTGTGCAGCCAAAGCGCGAAGATCAATCGGGACAAATAATTGGTCTTTCGCGTCGCGCGCAGATTACGCGCGATTCTGATTCAGTTTTATGACGCCTCAGCCAGCAAAGCGGCGACGTCCAGCCGCGCGGTGAAATCAAATCCCAGAATATCGCGGTAAAACGTGATGGACCGATCGAGATCGGCCACCTTAACAGGGACATGGCCGACGTGGGCAGAGGGAATAGATAGTGTCATGGGAAAGTCCTTTCCCGATCCACCTAGTTTCTTTCCGGTCGCAAAGTCAGGTCAGCAAATGCGCAGGGTATGTGCGCCCACACGCAGTATCAGGATTGCAGCAGCCCGACGATGTCGTAGGTCTGTTTTAGAACAGGCGTCGCGATTTCGCGCGCACGCTCTGCACCACGCGCCAGTTTGCGATCAATTTCCGCTGGATCATCCATCAAGCGTTTCATCTCGTCAGAAATAGGGGCCAATTTTGCCACAGCCAAATCCGCCAGCGCAGGTTTGAACGTGCCCCAACCCGCCCCTGGATAATCCGCAATGACCTGTTCCGGCGTCATGTCCGCTAAGCCGGCATAAATATCGACAAGGTTCTTGGCCTCAGGGCGCCCAGCCAGGCCTGCAACGTCGCTTGGCAGCCCATCAGGATCCGTTTTCGCCTTTTTGAATTTCTTAGCAATGGTGTCCGCATCATCAAGCATATTGATCCGTTCCATATCGCTTTCGCCGGATTTGGACATTTTCTTGGTGCCGTCCCGCAAATTCATAACCCGTGTGCCAGGCCCTTCGATCACGGGTTCGGTCATTGGAAAGAAATCAACACCGAAATCGTTGTTGAACTTTGCGGCGATATCGCGCGTCAGTTCCACATGTTGTTTTTGGTCCTCGCCAACGGGGACATGGGTGGCATGATACATCAAAATATCCGCGGCCATCAGCGCAGGATAGCCGTACAGCCCCAACGATACCTTTTCCGCATTCTGGCCAGCCTTGTCTTTGAACTGGGTCATCCGGTTCATCCAACCCACCCGTGCCACGCAATTAAAAATCCAGGCAAGCTGGGTATGTTCGGGAACTTGGGATTGGTTGAACAAAATGGATTGCTCTGGATCGATGCCCGCGGCCAACAAACCGGCTGCGATCTCGCGCGTGCCCGCCTTCAGGCCGGCCGGATCTTGCCAAACTGTAATCGCGTGTAAATCCACGGAACAATAGATCGTTTCGATATCGCTGCTTTGCATATCCACCCATCGCTTGATCGCGCCAAGATAGTTGCCAAGCGTCAGACCGCCGGACGGTTTGATGCCGGAAAAAACACGCGGGGTGAATGTGCTATCGCTCATGATCAGATCCAAAGCCTAGATTTAACTGTTCCGCTGGCTTACCCATGCCGCCAAGACCCGTCAACCAGCCGGAAGCGTTAGATGCACCACAACGAACACTCTCCCGAAGAATCCCCCTTCAATGCTGTTCCCGCAGTTCCTTTACTGCTGGTGCTGGCAATTGCGGGCATCGAACTGGCCCTAAGCGCTGCCGCACAGGGCTGGATCGGGGGCTCTGGCGGTGTTGGCTGGCGATCTGGCGCTTTCCAGGATTATGCGTTTGCGCCTGCCGTGATGACAGAAATCTTCGAACGTGGTCGTGGCTCTTTTGATCTTTGGAAACGCTTCGTCACCTATCCATTTGTCCATATGTCTTTCACACATACGCTTTGGGCCTGTGTTCTGTTGCTTGCGCTTGGCAAATTTGTCGGCGAAATCTTCAAACCGCTCGCCTTCGCGATCCTTTTCTTTGTCTGTTCCAGTCTAGGTGCGCTGATCTATGGCGCGCTCAGCTGGCAAAACACCGGTCTTGTGGGGGCCTATCCGGGCGTCTACGGATTGATCGGGGCTTATACGTATCTGATGTGGCTGACGTTGGGCCGTTTGGGCGAAAACCAACTCAAAGCCTTCCAATTGATTGGCATCCTACTGGGCCTCTTGCTGATTTATTCGATGATTTTTGGCAGCTCACCCACATGGATCGCCGAAGTTGCAGGATTTTTGATTGGCTTGTTCATCGCACCACTTTTGGCCCCTGGCGGGTGGCGTGCGTTCGTCAACCGCATGCGCCAGCGCTAGGGCGTCTTTGCTTCCTTCAAACTCCGGGGGAGCAGCTTGCTGCGGGGGCAGCGCCCCTCTTGGCGCACCGCAGGTGCGCCTCCCGCTCGCCGCAGGCGCAGATTTAACGACGCAGCGCAGCTCTAAACTCAGACATCCGAAAAGCGCCAATCATTTGGCCGATCGCAAAATAACTCACGATCCCGACCAG
>CAYOSK010000085.1:0-11905 GCA_964406585.1 uncultured Octadecabacter sp.
TGCTAAGCCTGCGGCCAAAGCGACCGCTGGCGGCAAAACAGCATCGGCCGCAAAGCCCGCGGGTACCGCTGCGAAAAGCGCCGCTGGCGCGTCGAAATCTGCACCGGCGGCGACCAAGTCCACCGCCGCGACTGGTAACGCAGCAGCGTCAGGCGAAAAGCAGCCAGAAACGTTGAAGGCTGCGCGCGCAGGCGGCGCCGATGATCTGAAGCAGATCAAAGGTGTCGGACCAAAGTTGGAAACCACATTGAACGAAATGGGGTTCTGGCATTTTGATCAGGTCGCTGCGTGGGGTCCGGGCGAAGTCGCTTGGGTTGATAGCCGTCTTAAGTTTAAGGGACGTATCGAGCGGGATAGCTGGATTGATCAGGCGACAAAGCTTGCCAAAGGCGAAGCGACTGAGTTCTCCAACAAGGTCAAAAAGGGCGGTGTCTACTAACCGCTTTGAAAACCAAAACACACAGGCCCGCCGGATCACTCCGCGCGGGCCTTTTTTTGACGATGACGCGCTTTTCTTTCTATCGCAAACTTGGCACATATGGGTATGGCTACATCCGACGAAAAAATCGCAAAAACCGGACGCACAGTTGCATTGGTGATCGCAGGTGCGGCACTTCTGAGCATATTTGCCCCCCAAATCACGCAGGCATTGGGCGCAACAGCACGGATCGAAATGTTGCTCTACTTAATCTCGCTTGCTGCGTTCATTTGGTCACTGGTGGTGACATGGAAGCTGTGGCAAAAGACCCGAGATAGATGATGCTTCGCACTCCACGCGAAGAAGCTGAGGGAACTCGACATGCTCGCAGATAAAGACCGTATTTTCACCAACTTGTATGGAATGCATGATCGTACGTTGAAGGGCGCCCAAAAGCGCGGCCATTGGGACGGCACAGCCAAGATCATTAAAAACGGGCGCGATTGGATCATTGACCAGATGAAAGCATCTGGTTTGCGCGGGCGCGGCGGGGCTGGGTTTCCGACGGGTCTGAAGTGGTCCTTCATGCCCAAAGAATCCGATGGACGCCCTGCGTACCTTGTTGTGAATGCAGACGAATCTGAACCGGGAACCTGCAAAGATCGTGAAATTATGCGCCATGATCCGCATACACTGATCGAAGGGTGCCTGATCGCATCTTTCGCGATGAACGCGAATGCCTGCTACATTTACATTCGCGGCGAATACATCCGCGAAAAAGAAGCACTGCAAGCCGCGATAGACGAAGCGTACGAAGCTGGGCTGGTTGGCAAGAACGCCGCGAAATCCGGCTGGGATTTTGACATTTACCTGCACCACGGGGCAGGGGCGTACATTTGCGGTGAAGAAACCGCGCTTCTCGAATCCCTTGAAGGCAAAAAGGGTATGCCCCGCATGAAGCCGCCGTTTCCGGCGGGCGCGGGTCTGTATGGCTGCCCAACAACGGTAAACAACGTGGAATCTATCGCCGTGGTGCCAACGATTCTACGTCGTGGCCCTGACTGGTTCAGCTCTTTTGGGCGGCCCAACAATGCTGGAACCAAGTTGTTTGCGGTTTCCGGCCACGTGAACAACCCCTGTGTGGTTGAAGAATCCATGTCGATTTCGTTTGAAGAACTGATCGAAAAACACTGCGGCGGTATTCGTGGTGGTTGGGATAACCTAAAGGCGGTCATTCCCGGCGGGTCGTCTGTGCCGATGGTACGTGGCGAAAACATGCGTGACGCGGTTATGGATTTTGATGCGCTGAAGGAAAAAGGTTCGTCCCTTGGGACTGCCGCTGTCATCGTGATGGATCAGTCAACGGATGTCATCAAAGCGATCTGGCGTTTGTCCAAATTCTACAAACACGAATCCTGCGGCCAATGTACGCCGTGTCGTGAAGGCACGGGTTGGATGATGCGCGTGATGGATCGTTTGGTCAAAGGCGATGCCGAACCTGCCGAAATCGACATGCTCTTGGACGTGACCAAACAGGTCGAAGGCCACACGATCTGTGCGCTCGGCGATGCGGCGGCATGGCCGATCCAAGGCCTCATCAAGAACTTCCGCGACGAGATCGAAGACCGTATTGCCCATAAACGCGGGCCGTTTGCCGCAGAATAGTCCGCGCATGGAACCGACTGAAAAAGGGCCTGTGGTATGAAAGCCTTCCTCGACGGAACCGCTAGCGTATTTGCGGCACTTGCGACTATCCTAATCTGTGGGGGACCAAGTTGGATTCACCTTCAAGGCTATTGAGGCTGGCGCGGCACCTGTTTGGGCGTGGGCCTTTGTCGCGGCACTTAGTGGGGTTGGGATTATTATGACAATTGCATTCATTCGCAAAGCTGCGAACGGGGTGTCCCCGACGAGAGAACGCAAAAGACGATGAAGGTCTTCGTCCCATGTTTTGTTGTCGCTCTCTCGTCTTGCGCGGCAAATGCGCCCGCACCGGCGAATCCCAATAGTGTTCCCAATATTCAACTGTCATTGACCCAAGCGCGAGGTGTCCCCGGTGCGATCTTTGTGAGTGGTGGCATTTATGATGGCGCGGCGGCTGGGCAGACGGCGACCTTTGTGGTCACGCCCAATGACGACGTGATTTGTACATTCCAAACTGATCCAATGGGTGATGACGCCGCAGACGTATCGCGGGTTACGGCAAACCGGTTGACTGTTGCTGGGGCCTATGCGGCGATGTCAGGCGCGCTTTTGCCAAACCTGCCACCCGAAAATTCTGAAGTGACAAGCAATTTCAAGGTCGAAGTACGCGGGGCGGCGGGGCTTTCTTCATCGGTAACAGGATTTGGCGATCCGCGATTCGACACCATGGTCACGTATTTCCAAGCCAATCCGACACCTTGCTGGAATTTCGGCTAGTGCAATTGGCTGAACTCAATATTGGGCGTTTGCTGGCCCCGACGGACGATCCCCGCGTCGCTGATTTCATGAACAACCTCGATGCCATCAATGGACTGGGCAAACGTATGCCCGGATTCGTATGGATGTCAGAAGGATCGGGGGAACCCGGAACAGGGAATACCGAAAACCATATCGGCGATGATCCGCAGCTTGTCTTTAACCTCACGGTTTGGAAAGACTTGGCCAGCCTAGAAACCTTTGTTTACAAAACACTGCATTCGAAATTTATGGATCGCAAAGCCGAATGGTTCGAAGTGTTGGGGGAACAGCATTTTGTGATGTGGTGGGTCGAAGACGGCCATCGCCCATCGCGGGCAGAAGCCTTGGCGCGTCTTGATGATTTACGTACGAATGGGGCGTCGGAACGTGCGTTTGGCTGGGATGAAATTCGTGCGACACCTGCACCCAAGCCATCCTAGAAGGTTTTTAGTGCGAACAGTGCGCATGGGGTCCCCATGATACGACAGAACGGTCAATTTCCGCCGCAAATTCAGATAACACTGCCTTGCTATTGAATAGCGGGCCGCCTTGGGTGACATCTAGGCAACCGCAGAACCATTGATCTGTGCGTAATTGGAGACGAGCAGAATGACCTTTTTAAAAACAACCCTTCAGGCTTGCGCAACAGTCGCAGTCCTTTCCGCGCCGGCCTATGCGAATCCGGCCAACGTTGACCGCGTCACCGAAGGTTTGATCGCTGCAGGCATGGCCATTGAACTTGGTGACAAATGTGATCGCGTTAGCGTTCGTATGATCCGAGGGCTGAATTTCCTACAGGGGTTGAAATCCCATTTACAGGACCTTGGATATTCCAACGCCGAAATTGATGCTTACATCGAAAATAGGTCCGAAAAACAGAGGCTTGAAACGATTGCTCGCCAGCGGCTTAATGCGCTTGGTGTGCGCGTAGATGATGGTTCGACCTATTGCACCGTCGCACAAGGCCAGATCGCCGAAGGCACGCAAGTCGGGCGGCTACTGCGTTAACCGATCATTAACACGGCACTGCCCTAAATTGTGTCCATTTTCCATGTCATATCAGGGCAGTTGCCACTGGCAAACCTAACACTCCCGCGCTAGAACGCACCTAATTGGGTGCCTCACCAAGGCGACCGCAATGTACGGCCAAACGGGAACAGGGAACATGCCACATGTCTGATGCAAATCCCGATCTGCGCAAGATCATTATCGACGACCGCGAAGTAGAAGTTTCGGGGGCGATGACGTTGATCCAAGCCTGCGAAGAAGCGGGCATTGAAATTCCAAGGTTCTGTTATCACGAACGGCTTAGCATCGCGGGAAACTGTCGGATGTGTCTGGTCGAAGTGGTGGGTGGTCCGCCCAAACCTGCGGCATCATGTGCGATGCAGGTGCGTGATCTACGCCCGGGGCCTGAAGGCCAACCACCTGTTGTTAAAACAAATTCTCCGATGGTCAAAAAGGCCCGCGAAGGTGTGATGGAGTTCTTGTTGATCAACCACCCATTGGATTGTCCAATTTGCGATCAGGGTGGTGAATGCGATTTGCAGGATCAAGCAATGGCGTACGGGGTCGATTTTTCCCGATACCGTGAACCTAAACGCGCGTCCGACGATCTGGATCTTGGACCACTTGTTGAAACCCATATGACGCGTTGCATTTCATGTACACGCTGCGTGCGTTTCACCACAGAAGTGGCAGGCATCAGCCAGATGGGCCAGACGGGTCGCGGCGAAGATTCGGAAATTACCAGCTATTTGGGTGAAACACTCGATTCCAACATGCAGGGCAACATCATTGATCTGTGTCCTGTCGGTGCTTTGGTGTCCAAACCTTATGCATTTACAGCCCGGCCGTGGGAACTGACAAAAACGGAATCGATCGATGTGATGGACGCGCTTGGGTCTAACATCCGCGTTGACACCAAAGGCCGCGAAGTGATGCGGTTCTTGCCGCGCAACCATGACGGCGTGAACGAGGAATGGATTTCCGACAAAACACGCTTCGTGTGGGACGGTCTGCGCCGTCAACGCCTCGACACACCTTATATCCGTGAAAACGGTAAGTTGCGCAAAGCAGGCTGGGATGAGGCGCTCAAGGCTGCTGCCGCTGCAGTGTCCGGCAAGAAGGTTGTTGGTTTAGTCGGTGATCTTTCAAGCACTGAGGCTGCGTTTTCTCTCAAGCAGTTGGTCGAAGGGCAGGGCGGCGTTGTCGAATGTCGTGTTGATAATGCCAAGCTGCCGGCCGGCAATCGGTCCGGCTACGTGGGCACCGCGACCGTCGATGATCTTGATGATGCGAAATATGTGATGTTTATCGGCACGAATCCTGTGGTCGAAGCACCAGTGTTGAACGCGCGTGTGCGCCGGGCGTGGACGAACGGGTGTAACGTTGATCTGATTGGTGATGCTGTCGACCTAACTTATGAGTACACTCACAAGGGTACGGATCGCGCTGCACTTCAGAAAATTCTGGACACGAAGCCAACAAAGGCGATTGTCGATAACCCGTCTGTGGTGGTCCTCGGCCAAGGTGCTTTGCAAGAAGCCGATGGTGAAGCTGTCCTTGCCGCCGCGATGCAAATCTGTGAAGCGTCAAATTCCAAACTGTTGATCCTGCATTCTGCCGCTGGCCGTGTGGGTGCGATGGATGTGGGGGCGACCAATGCTGACGGTATGAAGGCCGTTGAAGACGCGGATGTTGTTTACAACATGGGCGCCGATGAAATCGAGATCGAGGCTGGCCCCTTTGTGATCTATCAGGGCAGCCACGGGGATCGCGGAGCGCACCGCGCCGATATCATTCTGCCGGGTGCAGCCTATACCGAAGAGAACGCTTTGTTTGTGAACACCGAAGGACGCCCACAATTGGCGATGCGGGCATCGTTTGCGCCGGGCGAAGCCAAAGAAAACTGGGCAATCTTGCGGGCATTGTCTGCTGAAATGGGCGCTCAGCTGCCGTGGGACAGTCTGGCAGGACTGCGCACCGCGATGGTCGCGGCTGTGCCGCATCTCGCCAATGTTGATGGTGTGATTGAAAATGAATGGACCCCTGTAAAGGCGCGCAAGCTGGGCAAGGCGGCGTTTAGAACAGCGATCAAAGACTTTTATCTGACCAACCCGATTGCGCGTGCAAGCCAACTGATGGCGGAATTGTCGAGCAATGCAAAGAAACGCGCTGAGGCGCCTATCGCGGCTGAATAATAATGATGCGCGCGATCCTTCCCTTTGCGGTGCTTGCTGCCTGCGAAACCGCACCGACACCCCCGTCAGGTGCGGTGCGCTATGATGGAATCGAAACGCGATTGTTAGATGGGGATTTGGTGAATTTTAAGGTGCAGATGGCAAACGCCACGGACATTCAGGATGTTGCGGACTACGCAGAATGCGCGGCAGCACAATATGCGCTGATCCGTGGGTTTGGATTTGCTCGGAATGTCCGCACACTTGTGGACGAAAAGGATGGCATTTGGACGGGGGATGCTGTTTACACCATCTCGCCTGCTTTGCCACGTGGGACAAGAACGATAGACGCGGAAGTGACGGTGGCCGATTGTGCCAACCGGAACATTCCGACGGTCTGAGGGCCATAGGTCTAAGGGAACGTTGAATGATTGAATTTTTCACAACCACCAATCTTGGGATTGTTTTGACAATCCTTGGTCAATGTCTGCTGGTCTTGATCCCGCTGCTCGTGGCTCTTGCGTTTTTGATGTATGCGGACCGCAAAGTTTGGGCCGCCGTCCAAATGCGCAAAGGCCCCAACGTGGTTGGTGCATTTGGGTTGCTGCAATCGTTTGCGGATTTCATCAAATATATCGTCAAAGAAGTTGTCGTGCCTGCAGGTGCTGACAAGGCTGTGTTTTTCCTCGCACCACTTATTTCGTTCGTTTTGGCGGTGGTGGCGTGGTCTGTGATCCCGTTTAACGATGGCTGGGTTTTGTCAGACATCAACGTAGCTATTCTGTTTGTTTTCGCCGTTTCGTCGCTTGAGGTGTATGGCGTGATCATGGGCGGCTGGGCGTCGAACTCCAAATACCCGTTCCTTGGTTCGCTTCGATCCGCAGCGCAGATGATTTCGTATGAGGTCTCATTGGGGCTGATCATCATCGGTGTGATTATTTCCACGGGATCGATGAATTTCGGCGACATCGTGAACGCCCAAAAGGGTGATTACGGTCTGCTCAATTGGTATCTGATACCGCACTTTCCTATGGTTATCTTGTTCTTTATCAGTGCTTTGGCGGAAACAAACCGTCCACCTTTCGATCTGCCGGAGGCAGAATCGGAGCTGGTCGCGGGCTATCAGGTTGAATATTCATCCACACCGTTCTTGTTGTTCATGATCGGTGAACTGATGGCGGTGGTGTTGATGTGCGCATTGGTGTCGCTTTTGTTCCTAGGGGGCTGGTTGTCACCCTTGCCATTCTTGCCGGACGGCATTGGCTGGCTGGTTTTGAAAATGGCGCTGTGTTTCTTCATCTTCGCGATGGTCAAAGCAATCGTGCCACGTTTCCGGTACGACCAGCTTATGCGCATTGGCTGGAAAGTCTTCTTGCCGCTGTCATTGTTCTGGGTCGTTCTGGTGGCATTCTTAGCAAAATTCGAAGTAGCCGGCGCGTTTTGGGCCCGCTATGCGATGGGGGGCTGATTCATGAGCCAGATCGATTACAACCGCGCAGCGAAATACTTCTTGATGACGGACATCCTTAAGGGGTTCAAACTCGGGTTTAAGTATTTCTTTTCGCCCAAAGCGACCGTGAACTACCCCCATGAAAAGGGTCCGCTGTCCCCGCGTTTTCGCGGTGAACACGCCCTTCGTCGTTACCCTAATGGCGAAGAACGGTGCATCGCATGTAAACTGTGCGAAGCGGTGTGCCCCGCCCAAGCGATCACCATTGACGCAGAGCCGCGCGATGACGGGTCGCGCCGCACGACGCGTTATGACATCGACATGACCAAATGCATTTACTGCGGATTCTGCCAAGAGGCTTGCCCAGTGGACGCGATCGTCGAAGGTCCGAACTTCGAATTTTCAACTGAGACCCGTGAAGAGCTGTATTACGACAAAGAAAAGCTTTTGGACAACGGTGACCGCTGGGAAGCTGAAATCGCCCGCAACCTAGAAATGGATGCGCCGTATCGATGAGTGACGGATCCGCATATGAGCGTGGCAAAGCGCTGTCGGAGGTTGTAAACCCCGGCATGGAAGCAGCATTGGCTGCGCGCTACGATGCGCTGGTACCTGGGTTGTCGCGCATGGTCGTGGAAGTGCCCTACGGCACCTTCTATAGCCGCGGGACCGTTGACGAAAAAACGCGCCTGCTGGCTACTATAGCTGCGCTTACCGCCCAAGGAGGGCAGACCAAACCGCAGCTGAAGGTGAACATCGCCAGCGCTCGTGCAGTGGGCGCCAGCCGTGAAGAGGTCTGCGAAATTATTTACCAAATGACTCTCTATGGCGGGTTCCCAGCTATGATCAATGGCTTGAACGCCGCGATCGAAGTTTTTGAAGCAGAGGGCGCGGAATGAGCGATCATAACCCCTTTGAGGCTTGGATGAAGGCCAGTCAGGACTGGGCGAAGGGCGTGAGCCCCGAATTTGCCGAGGTCATGGCCGCGTCTATGAAGGGTGTAACCGATACCTTGCCGACTATGCCCGCCGACGTCATGGAGGCGTTCCTGGGTAAAGGCGCAAACCCCGAAGGTTTGGATGCAAAAACCAAGCTGTTGTTGACGTTGCAGGGCCTGACCATTCAAGGGGCCGTTGCAGAAGCACAGATTGAACTAACACTACGCCATATATTGCAGGCCGGTGCCACTGCGCAGGAAATCAACGAAACGATTGCGATGGCCGGATTGTTCGGCGGCGCACCCGCTTTGGCCAAGGCGATGGAATTGGCCCAACAGGTCATCAATAAGGACACGACATCATGACCCCAGCCGTGATCGCCTTTTATGCGTTCGCCATCACCACCATCTCCGGTGGCTTGATGACGGTGATTAGCCGAAACCCTGTACATTCCGTGCTTTGGCTTATCCTTGCGTTTCTGTCATCTGCGGGATTGTTCGTGCTGCTTGGCGCGGAATTCGTCGCGATGTTGTTGATCATCGTTTATGTCGGCGCGGTCGCGGTGTTGTTCCTGTTTGTCGTTATGATGCTTGATGTGGATTTCGCCGAACTAAAGGCTGAAATGGCGCGCTATATGCCGCTAGCGCTGCTCATTGGTGTCGTGTTGTTAATGCAGCTCGCGATCGCGTTCGGTGTATGGGGCTTTTCGGAAGGCGCTGACCTTCGGATCGCCCAACCCATTGGCGACGTCGAAAACACGAAGCAATTGGGCCTCGTTCTTTATGATGATTACTTTTTGCTGTTCCAACTGGCAGGCCTGATCTTGCTGGTCGCCATGATCGGGGCAATCGTTCTGACATTGCGCCACCGCACGGACGTCAAACGCCAAAACGTTATGGATCAAATGATGCGAGATCCGGCCAAGCAGATGGAACTCAAAGACGTCAAACCGGGACAGGGGCTATGAACGATATCGCTATATATGTGGCCATCGGTGCTGCTATCGCAATGGCCGTCGTATTGCTGATGAACAAGGCCAATAAGGACAAAAAGCAATGATCGGACTTGAACATTATCTCACGGTCGCGGCGACCCTGTTTGTTATCGGCATCTTCGGGCTTTTCCTGAACCGCAAGAACGTGATCATCCTGCTGATGAGCATCGAATTGATGCTGCTTGCGGTGAACATTAATCTCGTGGCGTTTTCCAGTTTCCTTGGCGATCTCGTTGGGCAGGTCTTTACCTTGTTCGTGCTGACGGTTGCCGCCGCCGAGGCCGCGATCGGCCTTGCGATCCTCGTTTGTTTCTTCCGCAACCGCGGGACGATTGATGTCGAAGACGTCAACGTCATGAAAGGCTAAGACAATGGAACAGATTATCCTTTTTGCCCCTTTGGTTGGCGCGCTTTTGGGCGGCTTTGGGTGGAAAATCATGGGCGAGGCGGCAGCGCAGTGGCTGACGACCAGCCTTCTGTTCCTCGCGGCGATCCTGTCATGGGTGATTATGCTGACGTTTGACGCAAGCGCGCATACAAACGGGTACTACACCGTCGATATTTTCCGCTTTATCCAAAGCGGCACATTGGACACCAGCTGGTCTATCCGGATTGATCGTCTCACGGCGATTATGCTGGTGGTAATCAACACGGTCTCGGCGCTCGTCCATCTGTATTCGTTTGGCTACATGGCCCATGACGAAAACTTCCCGACCACGCCCTATAAGGCGCGCTTCTTTGCCTATCTGAGCTTTTTTACCTTTGCGATGTTGATGCTGGTGACGGCCGATAACCTTGTTCAGATGTTTTTTGGCTGGGAAGGCGTGGGCGTTGCGTCTTACCTGCTCATCGGTTTCTACTATAAAAAACCAAGTGCAAATGCCGCAGCGATCAAGGCCTTCGTTGTCAACCGTGTCGGTGATTTCGGGTTCGCATTGGGTATATTCGCGATCTTCGCTCTGACTGGATCGATCAATTTCGATGTGATCTTCGCCGAAGCAGGCACATTGGCGCAAACCACGCTGACATTCCTGTGGCGCGATTGGAACGCGGCCGAGGTGATTGCACTGCTGCTGTTCGTCGGGGCAATGGGCAAGTCTGCGCAGTTGATCCTGCACACGTGGTTGCCCGACGCGATGGAAGGCCCAACGCCTGTGTCCGCCCTGATCCACGCCGCGACGATGGTAACGGCGGGCGTTTTCCTTGTCTGCCGTATGTCGCCAATTATGGAATTCGCGCCAAGCGCTACAAATTTCATAGTGTTCTTGGGCGCAACCACGGCATTCTTTGCCGCCACTGTTGGCCTTGTTCAGAACGACATCAAACGTGTTATCGCCTATTCGACCTGTTCCCAGCTTGGTTATATGTTCGTGGCTGCAGGTTTGGGCGTGTACTCGGTTGCGATGTTCCATTTGCTGACACATGCGTTCTTTAAAGCGATGTTGTTCCTTGGGGCCGGATCCGTGATCCACGGGATGCATCATGAACAAGACATGCGGAACTACGGCGGTTTGCGCCATAAATTGCCTTGGACGTTCCGTGCGATGATGATCGGGACGTTGGCGATTACCGGCTTTGGTGTTCCATTGCTGTATATCGGTTTCCCTGTCGGTTTTGCGGGCTTTGTGTCCAAGGACGCGATCATTGAATCCGCCTACGCAGCGGGCGGCGGATACGCGTTCTGGATGCTGGTGGTCGCTGCGCTGTTCACGTCTTTTTACAGCTGGCGTTTGATTTTCCTGACATTCTACGGGAAACCTCGGGGCGACAAGCACACCCATGAACATGCCCACGAAAGTCCGACAGTCATGTTGGCGCCACTGGCAATTCTTGCGATTGGGGCCGTATTTGCGGGAATGGTGTTCTATAAGCCGTTCTTTGGAAACGCGAAATATGTCGGCCAGTACTTTGGTGTCCCCTATGCCGCGCAAGATCACGGTGATGATCACGCCGACGACCATGCAGATGATCACGGCGAGGACAAACACAGTGAAACGCACTACGCCTTTGACGGCGAACCGGGGCAGGGGGCGATTTATGTGGCCCATGACAATACGACTTTGGATGATGCGCATAGCGTCCCGATTTGGGTGAAACTGTCGCCGTTTATCGCGATGCTGCTTGGGTTTATTACGTCTTGGTATTTCTACATTCGCAATCCGGCGTTTCCAAAACAGCTCGCGCAGCAACAGGCGCCGCTTTACAATTTTCTGCTCAACAAGTGGTATTTCGATGAATTGTACGACGCCATTTTCATACGCCCTGCGATGTGGATCGGTAAATTTCTTTGGAAACGGGGTGACGGCAACGTCATCGATGGCGGTATCAACGGCGTGGCAATGGGGATCATTCCGATGCTTACCCGTCTCGCCGGGCGTGCGCAGTCGGGCTACGTGTTCACCTATGCCTTTGCGATGGTCATCGGAATCGGGGTGATCCTGACATACTTCACGATTTTCGGAGGGTACGAATAATGGATAA
>CAYOSK010000086.1:0-6654 GCA_964406585.1 uncultured Octadecabacter sp.
CAGAATGGGAAGCGGATCAACTCAGGGACCCCCGACAATGATCTCGGTGCAAGATGCACAAGCGCTTTGCCTTGGGCTTGTTCGTCCCCTCGATCATGAACAGGTTGCCCTTTCCGCGTCGCTTAACCGAACATTGGCGCAGTCTGTTCAGGCAAAACGTGACCAGCCACCTTTTTCGGCCTCTGCGATGGATGGCTATGCCGTGCGAAGCGCGTCGCAGGGCGATACCTTAACAGTCGTCGGGGAATCTGCCGCCGGGCATGGCTGGGATGCTGAAATTCAGATTGGTCAAGCTGTTCGGATCTTTACCGGTGCACCTGTTCCTGCGGGCGCGGATCGCGTGGTGATTCAGGAAAATGTCGTGGAGGACGACGGATCCGTTACGCTTTCCGACCCCCTTGGGACTAACTTGAATATTCGCCCACAAGGCGCTGATTTTACAAACAATTTCAAACTTGACGCACCCCGAACACTGACGCCGCCTGACCTTGCGTTGATCGCCGCGATGAACCAGCCCTCAATTCCTGTGACGCGGCGCCCCAAAGTCGCGCTCATTTCAACGGGCGATGAATTGGTGATGCCCGGCGGCGATCCCGCCCCCGATCAGATCATCGCGTCCAATGTGTTTGCCTTGCAGGCCATGCTACAAACCGTCGGGGCCAGTCCAAATGTTTTGCCGATTGCCGCGGATACACCCGAAGCCCTTGATCGTACCCTTGCAGATGCGGAAAATTGGGGCGCTGATATCATCGTAACAATTGGCGGGGCGTCTGTCGGGGATCATGATCTTGTGGCACCTGCACTTGATCGATTTGGCGTCAGCCGGAGTTTTCATAAAATCGCAATGCGTCCCGGCAAGCCCCTGATGGCGGGCGCCAAAGGAGCGACCGCTGTCCTTGGGCTTCCCGGAAATCCCGTATCGGCGATTGTTTGCGGGCATTTGTTTCTTTTGCCAATGGTGCGTCGCGCCCTTGGGCAGATCGATGTTCTGCCCCAAGCCCGCACGGCCCGATTGACCGCGCCATTGCCATCAGGTGGGCCACGCGCACACTATATGCGCGCGCAGTTCACCGAAGAAGACACTGGTAGAATGGTCAGCGCCTTTGACACACAAGACAGTTCCATGTTGACCGTTTTGGCGGATGCAAATTGCCTTTTGTTGCGCCCAATTGACGATCCTGCCAAGGCCGCGGGCGACCCTGTCACGATCTATCCCATTTGAGGGTTGTTCCCGATTTGGTCCAATTTTGTTGACACAAAACAAGAACATCCCTAGAACGAACAAAACAGGAACCGTTTGAGGGAGAGGCATATGCTCACCAAGAAGCAACTTGATCTATTGGAATTCATCCAAAAGCGGGTGCAGCGCGATGGCGTGCCGCCCAGCTTTGATGAAATGAAAGAAGCATTGGATTTACGATCAAAATCCGGAATTCACCGTTTGATCACAGCCCTTGAAGAACGGGGATTCATCCGCCGGCTTGCCCACAGAGCGCGCGCGCTTGAGATTGTTAAGCTGCCGGACAGTTTACAAGCAAAATTGGGCGAACCTGCCGGTTTCACACCACGCGTGATCGACGGGGATCGCCCTGACAGCCGCCCTGCGTCCGCGATACCGTTGGAAAATGCCGGTGCGATTGACCTTCCCGTGATGGGGCGGATCGCGGCCGGTGTGCCGATTGCTGCGATTTCAGAAGTCAGCCACAATGTAACCGTTCCTGCGTCCATGGTTGGCAAAGGTGATCACTATGCCCTTGAAGTCAAAGGGGATTCCATGATCGACGCGGGTATCAATGACGGCGATGTCGTTATTATTCGGGAAAGCAAGACAGCAGACAATGGCGACATTGTTGTCGCGCTCGTCGAAGATGCTGAGGCAACGCTGAAACGCTATCGGCGCAATGGCAACGCGATCGCACTAGAGGCCGCGAACCCGGCCTATGAAACGCGCCTGTTTCGCGACGATCAGGTAAAAGTACAGGGACGATTGGTCGGTCTTATCCGTACGTACTGACATTCATGGACGGACCGCGGCAATCAAATTTGCCAGCGGTCCGTCGCGTTGACGCATTTCGGGCGTGTTCCACAATCGATCACCTGTATAGTCCCGCACGCTTTGAAATTCTAATTTTCCATCAACCACACGGCCCGCAAGCGCACCCAGTTGCCGTAGCTTGCGAATATCATAGACGTCGCACCCTGTCCGGGTGTCAGCCTCTTGATTAGTGATCACAATATCAGCCCCCCCGCATCCTCTAAGGGCCGCCAATGCCGTCGCTCCGCGCAGGTTAAGAACACGGGTCCCATTTATATCGGCCCAAACTGTACGGCCGTCTTCGATCAAACCTGTTCGATTGAAGGCAATGAATTGCTCCACCGGTGCGCCGTCATTTTCAAGCCAACTCGACGCAACGAACCCTTCGCCACGTTCTTTGGACACATCCCGCCCCATTTCGGTCATGAGACCAATTAAAGAACCGGACTCCGCCACGAGAATGACGGGCCTGTCTACGGATTGCCACATGACAAACCCTATGGCGGCGGGGGCAAGCCCAACCCAACGCGGCGCACCACGCCAAAGCACCACAATAATTGCACCCCCGACAATCATCGCCAAAACTTCCGACGGGGGGGTTGGCACGTGCCGCAAGGCGGCCTCTTGCGCGGAAACAAACTGCGCAACGGCCAGTATCCAACGCAGGCCAAGATCCATTATCCATAGCCCCAACATCTCAAGCCCTATGGGTGCGAGAAGCGCGGCCAACACGGCCGCAGGCATCACAACCGTTCCCATAAGGGGCACTGAAAGAAGGTTCGCAATCAGCCCATACTGCGCGATCTGATTGAAATGGAACGCGGCAATCGGTGCGGTCGCCAGCCCCGCAACCAAAGAGGAAACAAACACAGCGCCAACAGGTTTCAGCCAATTGGGCAAATTTGGCCACTCAGTCCGCCGCATGGCGCCGAACACGACAACCAATGCAGTGGTCGCGGCGAACGACATCTGAAACCCCGGCCCAAACAGGGCTTCGGGACGCAAAACCAGAACAATCATCGCAGCAATTGCGACGGCACGCAGTGTCAGCGCACGACGATCAAACAACACCGCAATCAGCATAACAGCGACCATCACGAACGCCCGTTCCGTTGAGACCGAATTGCCGGACATCACCAAATACCCTGCACCGGCAAGCAACGCGCAGACAGCGGCAATCTTTTTGGTCGACCATCGCAAAGCAACATAGGGAAACAAGGCCAAACCGCTGCGCACTGCCGCAAAGATGAACGCGGCCAAAATGCCCATGTGCATCCCAGAAATCGCCAGTAAGTGCGCAAGGTTTGACGCGCGAAGCGCATCCAAACTGTCGCGCTCCATACCGGATCGGTCTCCGGTCATGATGGCAGCCGCAAACGCGCCTGACGGCCCAGGCAACCGATCTTGGACTGCTTCACTGATTGCCGTTCGCATACGATAGACCCGAAGCCCCGCCGCGCCTTCGTTAGCCCCGCGCGCCAATAGAACAGGTGTCCGCGTATACCCAACGGCTCCCAACCTTTCGAACCACGCCATGCGTTGAAAATCGAAACCACCGGGTTCTGCTGGACCAGAGGGGGGAGACAAATGCCCAGTCAAGATAACCAGTTGTCCGGGTTCGGGTTCAATAAAACCTTGATCCCCATGCAGCGACACACGAACCGTATAGGGGGTCCGGTCAGGCGCCATCCGCGCAAGAACAACCCGATCCAGCGTTAAGCGCACAGCGTCCGAACCGGATCGGTCAATTTCAATAATTCGCCCTTCAATTGGGCCATAATACCGAAACCCCAACACAGGTTCTGCGACAAGATTGGCACGCAACCCCGCCAGACCGTATCCGCCTATGATCAGCGCCAAGGCCGCTACCATGATAGAAGCAGTGTCAGACGACAGGCGGCGCATGATCATCAATCCGACGCAACCAGAAAACAACAGAACCACGCATCTTCCCAATCGCGGTTCATGTGTTGCTGCAAAATAGAAACTAATCCCCACGGCGAACACGACCGGTGCCCATCCGAACAGGTGCCCCCGTTGTTCCGACAACTGGGCCCATATTGCGTTTCCAATGCGCACTTGTTCTCCTGACGCGTGGCACTTATGACCCACGCAAAGCCGCGACCAAAGACGGACCTTTGGCACCTCGATTTTACGGAGGCGGTAGTTATCAAAAGGTTAAATTCTGATGTCAGACCCTCAAGTCGTCACCCGCTTTGCCCCTTCGCCGACCGGCGCACTTCATATTGGTGGTGCGCGCACCGCCCTGTTCAATTGGCTTTACGCCCGTGGCCGTGGCGGCAAGTTTTTGTTGCGTATCGAAGACACGGACAAGGCCCGCTCAACCGAGGAAAACACTCAAGCGATCCTAGACGGTTTGTCGTGGCTTGGTCTTGATTGGGACGGCGAACCTATATCACAAGCATCACGAGCGCAGCGCCACGCTGAAGTCGCGCAGCACATGCTTGACGCGGGCCATGCCTATAAATGCTTTGCGACGCAGGACGAAATTGAAGCGTTCCGCGAAGACGCGCGCGCCAATAAAACATCGACGCTCTATCGCTCGCCTTGGCGCGATGTGACCCCCGCGGATCACCCCGATCTGCCATTCGTTGTGCGATTGAAAGCCCCACGGACCGGCGCAACCACCCTATCGGATCGTGTTCAGGGGGACGTCACATGGCAGAATGAACAGTTGGATGATATGATTTTGCTGCGTTCTGACGGTTCACCGGTTTATATGCTGGCCGTTGTTGTTGATGATCATGATATGGGCGTCACGCATGTTATTCGCGGTGATGACCACCTTGCCAATGCGTTCCGTCAAAATCTGATCTACGACGCGATGGGATGGCCCAAACCCGTGCTCGCTCATATTCCGCTGATTTTCGGGCCAGATGGCAAAAAACTGTCAAAACGCCACGGAGCAACGGGTGCGGCGGAATATCAGACCATGGGTTACCCTGCAGCAGGGATGCGCAATTATTTGACGCGTCTGGGTTGGTCCCATGGGGATGACGAATTTTTCACAGACGCTCAGGCCCGTGATTGGTTTGATTTGGATGGAATCGGCAAAAGCCCCGCGCGGTTTGACACCAAGAAGCTTGAAAACCTATGCGGTCAACATGTCGCCGTATCCCAAGATGCTGCACTGCTGCATGAAATGGAGTCGTTTTTGGTGGCGACGAATGCACCACCCCTGACCACACCACAGCGTGATGGGGTTTTGGCGGCCATGCCAAGCCTAAAAGAACGCGCGAAAACATTTCCGGAACTGTTTGAAAAGGCACACTTTGTTCTGACTGCCCGTCCAATCGTTCCTGATGAAAAAGCGGCCAAATCACTCGATGTTGTACACAAAGGTATACTGCGTGAATTGACGCCGCAGATGCAAACTGTTAGCTGGACCCGAGATGATCTTGAGGGGATCGTGAGCGCCCTTGCGGCCGCACATGACACCAAACTCGGCAAGCTGGCTGCGCCTCTTCGGGCTGCCCTTGCGGGGCGCGCTGTTTCCCCTTCGGTCTTTGATATGATGCTGGTTCTGGGACGGGATGAAACGATCGCCCGGATCAAGGACGCAGCCAGCTGAAACACTTTCGTTACCTTTGACAGGTAGCGGGATCATAGCTGGAAAAACCGCCTACGCGTCTGTCTTTGACGGACCGCAGACCTAGAAAGGGAATGACATGGCTGACACAAAAACCGCGACGCTGACAATTGATGGCAAATCCTATGAATTGCCCATCCACTCCCCGACTGCGGGTCCTGATGTAATCGACATCCGTAAGCTTTATGCACAAGCGGGCGTTTTTACATATGACCCGGGCTTTACGTCGACGGCGGCATGCGACAGCACCATCACCTATATTGACGGGGATAAAGGCGAATTGCTGCACCGTGGATATCCGATCGATCAGCTTGCGGGACAGTCCCACTACCTCGAAGTGTGCTATATCTTGCTTTACGGGGAACTTCCCTCTGCGCAGCAGCTCGAAGATTTCGAAAGCTTGGTGACGAACCACACCATGCTGCACGAACAAATGGCGAATTTTTTCCGCGGGTTCCGTCGCGATGCGCACCCAATGGCAATTATGACCGGCGTTGTTGGCGCAATGTCCGCGTTCTATCACGATTCAACAGACATCACGGATGCGCACCAGCGCGAAGTCGCGACGATCCGTTTGATCGCCAAAATGCCCACAATTGCGGCGTGGGCGTATAAATATACAATCGGCCAACCGTTCGTCTATCCGCGCAACGATCTGGATTACGCATCCAATTTCTTGCGCATGTGTTTTGCGGTTCCAGCAGAAGACTACGTCGTCGATCCGATTCTTGCGCGTGCGATGGACCGCATCTTTACGCTTCATGCGGATCACGAACAAAACGCATCCACATCAACCGTACGTTTGGCGTCGTCTTCCGGGTCCAACCCATTCGCCTGTGTCGCAGCGGGCATTGCCTGCCTGTGGGGTCCTGCGCACGGCGGCGCGAACCAAGCCTGCCTTGAGATGTTGAAAGAAATCGGGACGGTCGATCGCATTCCTGAATTCATCGCCCGAGCGAAAGACAAGAACGACACGTACCGTTTGATGGGCTTTGGCCACCGCGTTTAC
>CAYOSK010000086.1:6664-11775 GCA_964406585.1 uncultured Octadecabacter sp.
CGCTGATGAGGTTCTTGAACTGCTCGGCGTTGAAAACAACCCGTTGTTGCAGGTCGCGATGGAGCTTGAAAAACAGGCACTCGCCGATCCATATTTTTCCGAGAAAAAGCTGTTCCCGAATGTCGACTTCTATTCCGGCATCATTCTGGAAGCGATGGGTTTCCCGACATCCATGTTTACGCCAATCTTCGCAATGGCGCGTACTGTGGGTTGGATTTCACAGTGGAAAGAACAGCTTGATGATCCGCAACTGAAAATCGGGCGTCCACGCCAGTTGTATCAGGGCGAAACATCACGCGATTATGTCGACATCGAAAAGCGCTAGGTGCTCGATGATTTGAATGGGGCCCTCCAAGATTGATTGGGGGGCCCTTTCTTATGCCCAAGAGTGTACGTCTGATCCCGCCTGAACCACGTTCCCAAGATATTCACACCATGCTTGCGGTTTATTCAAAGCCGTGCGCGAAGGCATATTGTCAGAAGCCAAGAACACGATTTGGCACTACCTGTGGGTGGCGACCGATCATAGCGCCCTGACGGCCAATGCAGATACGCGAAATACTGCATCCATGGGGTTCTAACATCGCTCGGGCTTATTGAAACGCACAGGTCCAAAAACACATTCTGGATCAATAGCGGCTGGGCTGACAGCGTTTACTTCGACCTCGTGAAACCCCAATGAAATAAAGCCAAAGCGCATACATTCGCATACCATAATCGGTCGAATTTGCCGCAGGTGTCGCACCCTGACAACACGGGAAAAATGCTTATTTCTTTAACAGAAAGTTATAGGAGATATTGGCCGTGAAACAGACCCACGCATTTGATACAGCAAAATCAGATTTCGCGCCTATACATCATGCGCCGCAGGACCTGCGCGATCGTTTCGCGCTTAGGCTCGTCAAACTCATGCGCATCGTTCCGGATATGTTTTTTGCAAAACGCTACGGCCACAGGGCGGTTGTTCTTGAAACGGTTGCTGCGGTGCCGGGCATGGTCGGTGGATTGTTGCAACATCTTAAGGCGATCCGCCACATCCGCGATGACCAAGGCTGGATCAAAGAATTGATCGAAGAAGCCGACAATGAACGCATGCATCTTATGACCTTCATTCACATTGCGCAGCCCAGCCGGTTCGAAAGATTTGTGATCATGGCTGTGCAGTTGGTTTTCTACAACCTCTATTTCTTTCTTTACTTGCTTGCCCCGCGCGTCGCGCACCGTGTTGTCGGCTACCTCGAAGAAGAAGCCGTGACATCCTACACTCAGTACTTGGCCGAAATTGACGCGGGGCATATCGAAAATATCGCCGCCCCGCAGATTGCAAAGGCCTATTGGAAATTGCCTGACGATGCGACGCTGCGCGACGTCGTTGTTGTGATCCGCCAAGACGAAGCCAATCACCGCGATACCAACCACACCTTCGCAAATGAGATTGTGAACCGCACGGCCCCGTAATTGGAAACATACTGTTTCCGATTTCGTCGGGACATGACGGAGTAATGGGGTTACATTTCCTTAACCTGTTGATGGTGAGGGCTAAAAATGGAACTTCTTCTTTCACTCCTGCTCGGTCTTGGACTGCTGGCTGCTGTTTTTACTGGCGGTGATGATCCGGTTGAAAACGACGATGACGAGATGCCCGCGGATCCCGAACCGCCAATCGAGCCTGAACCGCCAACTGATCCCGAACCACCTTTCGTACCTATGGGGTCAGATGCCAATGATATTGGGACCCTAAGCGACCAAAGCGATACGTTTAATGGCGGTGCCGGTGACGATAGCATTGATGGTGCGGGCGGGTATGACCGACTGTCAGGTGGTGCTGGCGAAGATACGCTGCGCGGCGGAGATGGGTACGACACTATTGATGGTGGATCCGGCGATGACAGCATCGACGGCGGAAGCGGCCGTGATGTTTTGTATGGCGGTGGCAACTTCGACACGATTGCAGGTGGCGGATGGAACGATACCCTGTTTGGCGGCGCCGGGTTTGATGACCTGTATGGCGGCGCGCGCGATGACGAGCTGCATGGTGACGACGGCAAAGACCTGTTGATCGGCGGCAGCGGGGATGACTCCCTGTTTGGCGGCGGCTGGCATGACGGCCTGTTTGGTGGTGCCGGCAATGATTTCATGGATGGCGGATCACGTGACGATTTGATGGTCGGGGGCGCTGGCAACGATGAAATGATTGGCGGCGGCGGGGAAAATCTACTGGCGGGCGGTGATGGCGCCGACACCCTGACGGGTGGAGCCGCTGACGATTTCTTGGTTGGGTCCAACGTGTTCAATCGTGATTTTGAGGCTGACGATTACGAAGCCATTCGCGGTGATGACTTACCGTTTGACGATGATGAGGTTTCTTTTTTCCCAAACCTTGGGTTTAGCGGGCAAGATACTGATACTGCGGCAGATACACTGTTTGGCGGGATCGGGGATGACCATTTGTTGCTTGGCAATAATGATGTTGCGACGGGCGGCGTCGAGGATGACGAATTCATCATCGGGGATTGGATTACCGCAGGCAATGCCGCTGTGGTTACTGATTTTGACTCAAAAGAGGATGTGATCACCGTCCTGTTTGCCGACGATGACGTTGATGCAAATGTGACAACAATGATGGACGGTGATGTCGGCGTTGTTTTGATCAATGGGGTCGAGATCGCGCGGATCAACGGTACGTTTGATGCATCTGACGGGATCGAGGCAGATGTGGTGTCGTTTATTTACACGAAGGTCTAGTACCCGTCGCCGGTTCGGCGGATTACGTCAAAATTTAACATTCTGTTGCACGCAACGATCAAGGTACATGCGCCTTCTGGCTATGCTATGACGGGTCGTGCTTTGCACGCCCAACAGATATAGCGGCTATCGGCCTTCGTAGTTGGCTGTGCGTTTTTCAAGAAACGCCAAGACGCCTTCTTGGAAATCGCGTGTCTTGCCGCATTCACCTTGCAACTTGGCTTCAACGGCAAGCTGTTGATCCAGCGTATTGGCAAACGACCCGCGGATCGCCGTTTTGACGCGCTGATAGGCGGCTGTCGGCCCCGCCGCGAGGTGCAGCGCGCGGCGAGCAACATGTTGGTCAAATTCCGCAAGCGGCACTGCTTCGTAAATCATTCCCCAATCGGCGGCCTGACGTCCGGTTATTTTGTCACCAAACAGGGCCGCGCCCATCGCCTTGGCCGCCCCCATCTGACGGGGCAACCAATAGGTGCCTCCCGCATCTGGGATCAGCCCAATCCGCGTAAATGCCTGAATAAAGAACGCTTCTTCTGCCGCAATGACAACATCTGCCGCCAATGCAAGGTTGGCCCCCGCCCCGGCGGCCGCGCCGTGAACGGCCGATATTGTCGGGATTTTACAATCGAAAATGGCCTTGAGCATGGGAACATATTCGTCCCGAAGTGTGCGCTCTAAATCAAGACTTGTTGCGTTCCCCCCATCGCCAAGGTCTTGGCCGGAACAAAACGCATCGCCCGCGCCCCCGATTACGATCACGCGCGCATCTGCTTCGGCGGCGCGCACCGCATGGGTGATTTCAGCACGCATTTGGGCATTCAACGCGTTTTTCAGCGTGGGTCGGTTAAGCGTCAGTGTCGCCACATCATTGGCGATTTCAAACCGGATATCTGAATAGTCCATCGTCGGCGTCCTTTGTGCGGGATTTGCGTTACCCTACTGAACTACACGGTTTAGGAAAGGGCAAACGCCGCGTCATCACCCGCTCATCCGCCCAAAATATCTTTCAGCCGTTTGGATTCTTCTTCGCTGAGTTCATTTGGCACAGGTGCATTTGCGCGTCCTCGAACGGTTGCAATCGCAATTCCGCCGGCAAGGATCAACATGATCGGCGCAGCGAGCCATAGCAGAATGTTCGCGCCCTCGACCTTGGGATTAAGCAAGATGTAATCGCCGTACCGATCAACAAGAAACTGGATCGCATCAGAATCCGTATCCCCAGCGACCAAACGTTCACGCAGCAAAAGCCGCAAATCGCGGCTGATGTCGGCATTGGATTCATCAATACTTTCATTGCGACACACCGGACAACGCAACCCTTCGGACAGGGCCCGCGCGCGCGCTTCCAGCGCTGGATCATCCAGAATTTCATCCGGTTGAACGGCCGCCAATGGCGCCGCCAGCAAGCACAAGATCAGGACAAGCCGCTTCATTCGGCTGGTACCGGATCTGCGGGTTTTGATTTGGCCGCCCCAGCAGCCACCCGCAATCGTCTATCTGTCAATGAAATCAAGCCACCAAGCGCCATCAGGATCGCTCCGCCCCAAATCCAATTTGCAAAGGGTTTGATGTAGGTGCGAACCGCCCATCCGCCGCCGTCCTGCGGATCACCCAGCACAACATAAACATCGCGCAAAATGCCGTTGCGAATCCCCGCTTCCGTAGTTGGCATCCGGGCGACGGGATAAAACCGTTTTTCTGGAAACACATGGCCCGCGTCGCGCCCATTGCGATAGACACGCATGTCCCCCCCCTGCCCGACGTAGTTCGGGCCTTGGATCGATACGACCTCAACCAACTCGACTTCATGGATACCAACAGTCCAGCGGTCGCCCACATTTGCAATACGGATATCTTCGGATTCCCACGCGGTGAGCGCCGCGACCGCGAAAACCGCTATACCCATGCCACTGTGGGCTGTGAATTTCCCCCAATCGGCACGTGGCAACCGTGTCAGGCGCGCCAAACGATCAGACATAGGGCCGCGACCTGTGCGCAGCCAAAGATCCATGCAAGCCCCGCCCACAACCCATACGCCCAAAACAACTCCGATAGGGCCAAGTGCTGTGCGCCCGGTCTGCATAGCAAACGCCAAACCACCACAGGCCACAGCCAATATAGCAACCGGGACCATCGGCTTTGCAGCCTTCGCCAGCGTCCCGCGTTTCCACGCCAAAACAGCACCCACTGGCAAAATGATCGACAGGATTACAAAGAACGGTGTGAATGCCGCATCAAAGAAAGGCGGTCCTACTGAAACCTGTTCGGGGCGGTCAAACAACCCAATCGCATAGAACGGATTTTGCACCAAACGCCCGCCAAACGTCCACATGGCGTTCGTCGACATAAGTTCGATGATCAGCGGC
>CAYOSK010000087.1:0-11703 GCA_964406585.1 uncultured Octadecabacter sp.
AAGAAACGTCGTATCCCGATAAGGCCAAAATGCGACGAACGCGTTTTTGGGTCAAAAACCCGCCATTATAAACGTAAAGCCGCCGCGAAGGTGCGTCCTGCGCGGCGGCCAAAGTAGAGAGGTCGCTGGGCATTATCCGCCGCCGAGTGCGCCCGCCGCCGTGGACGCCTGACCCAAGGTCCCGAACACAGCCGAAATGGTCTTGTTGAACTGGCTGAACGGAGCTTCGGTGATGTAAACCGTATCGCCGTCGCGGATCGCGAAATCACGGGCCATGAACATGCCATTGGGTTCAGTTAGATCTAAAACGTAGATCACGCGCTGGGTGCCTGTTAGATCTGTGCGACCAACCAATTGACTTGCGATTTCAACGGGCTCGTTGCGGAATACGAAGACACCTGTTGGATCGGCAAGGTTGGTATTCAAGCCGCCGACTTGGGCAATGGCCTCGATCGCGGAAATGGTCTGGCTTTCAAAGGCAACGCGCGATTGCGCACCAGTGGCGCCAAGCGCTGTGAAGGTCCGCGTGTCTTGTTCAACAAAAATCCGGTCCCCTGCACGCAAGGCAATGTCATGACCGGGGTGATCATACAGATCTTCGAACCAGATTTGACCGGAATGAGACCCGCGCACCACTGTTACCTGCGCAATTTCGGGCGAAATTGTCACGCCACCGGCGCGGGCTAACATCGACGCCAAAGTGCGCGTGGGCCGTTCAATCGCATAAACGCCTTGGGCGCCAACCGCGCCAACAATCGACACAGTTGCGCCGTCGCCAGCAAGGCGGCGCACCTGAACCTGTGGATCAGGTGTCTGTTCTTCAAGTTTGGCGGTTATGATCCGACGAATGGCTTCCGGGGTGTTGCCCGCGGCGCGGATGCGTCCTGCGTATGGAACGAAGATAAACCCAGACCCGTCAACTTGTACTTCTTCAAGCACAGTTGCGTTCTGACCCGCCGGAACAAGCAATGGATCGCGGACGTTTTCCCAAATAGTCAGGCCCAGAACATCGCCCGGTCGGATCGTGTCGCTGCCAACTTCGGAGGCATTGCGAAACCCTGCCGAAAACCCAAGGGCGGGTGTGACGCCTGCCACCAGATTAACGCGGTCATCGACCAGCAACACAAATGCGTCGCCGTCACGCATGACCGATCCGGCAAAGATTTCTTGTTTGTTGGGGCCAGATCGGGGCAGGCCACAGGATGCAACTACCGCTATTGCGGCAAAAATCGCGATACCACGCGCGATGCGGAATCTAATGGATCTCACTGCTTCGGTCTCCTCGACCTATTAAAACTGCCTCAGTCGTCTTGCGGGCGAATTTATATTCACCTCACCTTTTGCCGATAACCTACCGGAATCCGTGACCAAAATCTAGTCTTAGCTGAGGGGGAATAACGGGTGTGGCGCGACTGCCACCGCCGCCACCATATGCTGTGTGTGCTATTTCACAACACGCAACTGCTGGCGCGGCGCGACACGTCCGCTGCGCAATGCATCATAGGGATCGTTGCCATCCAGCATCATATCGACGACCTGACGCATCAACTGGCGCCGTCCGCGCGCAGAATAAAACCCGCCGGGCACCTGACTGGTTTCTAGCAAATATCGGCGGTAATCCTTGAACGCGCGATTGTCGGGTCGGGATGGTTCAGCAAAGAATTTCTCAACCGGAAGATCGGATACAAATTCAGGTTTCGCATAGACCGCAGCACCAAATACTTTTAGCGGAATTCCACGGTGCAACACCTGCTGTGCCGCCGTGGAATTAACCGTGACTGCCGTGCGCGCGTGATCCAACACCTGTGCCAACTTGCCGCCCCGTACGTAATGCACACGTGCAAACACGCCATGGTCTTTCGCCAGCCGCGTTATGATGCGGCGCAAAGGGCTGCGGCCGTTTTCTAAGGGGTGCGCTTTGAAAACTAGATGATGGTGTTTCGGGGCGCCCTTTGCGAACCCTTCAATCACGACCTTTAGGAAATCTTCCATCGTGGAAAAGGGCGAATGCATTTGGAACGATGCGTCATGTTCAAGCTGCAAGAGAGCGATATGATAAGGGTAGCCCCCATGTTTGATGCGAAATGTCGATACAATCCGATCCAGCGCGATCAGCGGCATCAGGAGCAACCGCCGTGTATAAAGGGCCGTTTCCGCAACAAGCGGCAATTCGCGGTGGGGTTTGAATTTGCGGTAGTCTCCATTTCGAAACATAACGAACCAGTGATAGAGCGCGCCATAAAAGACGTGGTGGCGCATATCGCCCCAATGGGCCGGCGCTTCGGGAATGTCGAGTTCGGATTGCGCCAACGCGTCGCGCATGTCTTCGACACTGGTTGTCATGAGGCGCGAATTTCCATTTGTGCCGCCGCGTTCGTAGGTCACCCAAAACGGGCGCATGTATCCTTCTTCAAAGACATGGACAATCAAACCGAGGTCTTTGGCGACCGTGACCGCATCCGCATGAATAGGGCGGGTATCCCCATACAACACGATATCGGTAATGCCTTTCTCGGCAACAATGTTGCGAAATTCATCGGCCCAACCTTCAGGACCACCCCGATAAGGGATGTATCCTTTGGTGCCAAACCAGAACGCACGATCACCCGCGTTGAATCCAACGCGCCAAACATCCGCCCCCGCCGCGCGCAGCATCTTGCCAAGCCGGTGGAAGAACGGCCCATGGGGCCCCTGTAAAAACAGGTAGGTTTTGGTGTCGTGCTCGCTCACGTTGGTCCCATCGTTAAAGATCGCGGGTTTCATTAAGGTAAACCACACGAAGGGGGCCGAAATATGGCATTGTCCCCCAAGTTCCACCTAGTCACCTTGCCCCAATCCCATCAAGGGGCTAACTCAGGGGAAAGATCAGAAAGGTTCGCCATGTTTACTGGAATTATCACAGACGTTGGTCATGTTTTGGCTTTGGAAAACCGAGGCGATCTGCGGGCCCGAATTGCGACGTCGTATGATGTATCTGGTATAGATATTGGGGCCTCTATTGCGTCTGACGGGGTCTGTCTCACCGTTGTGGCTAAGGGCAATGATCCGCACGGGTGGTATGACGTCGATATTTCTGCCGAAACGGTCTCAAAGACCGCGCTGGCGGCTTGGGACGTCGGCAAACGGGTCAATCTGGAACGCGCGTTGAAGGTGGGTGACGAATTGGGGGGACACATTGTGTCTGGGCACGTTGATGGCGTTGCAAAGATCACGGCGATGAAAGACGAAGGCGACAGCACCCGTGTGACGCTTCAGGCTCCGGATGATCTGGCCCGCTTTATCGCGCCCAAAGGATCGGTTGCGCTGAACGGCACATCGCTGACTGTGAACGAAGTGGAAAGTGCGTTTTTCGGGATCAATTTTATCCCCCATACCAAAACAGTCACCACGTGGGGCGATGCGCAGGTCGGCGATATGGTAAACCTTGAGGTCGATACCATGGCCCGTTACGTCGCCCGCCTGCAGGAGTACGCGTGATGGCGGGGATCGGGCATAATTCAGGGCGGGTGGATGAACCGGGGCGCAGTTGGCGCACCCATTCATGGCGCAAAGCACGCCAAGCCCTGATGCCGAAACTGCCCATCGAAGTCGTGCGTGCACGGGTGCGGCGCGCCAAGGAATTGGGCCTACCCTATAAAACGTATGCGGGCCTGCGCGCGTCATCTGGGGATGATCTGATCGGATTTATGTTTTCTAGCAATGCGCTGGGTGTTTTGCGTCGCGCGGACTGCGTTGCCGCAGACAAGACGCGAAAAATTGAAACGTTGAAAGCGGCCAAGACCCTTGGGCTTGCCCAGGGGCAGGTCAGCTTGGATCAACTGACACCGCCTTTGCAAATGGCGGTGCGCGCGCCCCGCCCGCTCGCCCGTTGGACGGACACGCGAGATGCGCTTCGCGATATGTTTAAGTCTGTTCAAGTGCCGCCAAGCCGAATGGTTCTGATCTGCGACACCGCCCTCGAACGCGAATGGGCCGACGCAGGCCGTATGGCGGGTGTTTTGCCTGCTGATGTCTACTTTGCCAGTCCATGAACGATGTCGTTAAACCCGTGGTCGTTGCATCCCTTGAAGACGACACCGGCGATCGGTGTGTGGATATAATTCATAACGCAGATGGCAGGTTCACCTTTGCCGAATGCCGGCGCGACCCCGAAGATCATCACGGCTGGCGCCGCTTGTCTGAAGCCCAAGGGCCAACCTATCCGACGCAGTACGCTGCTTACTCGGCTGCGATCAAGGCGGTGCCTTGGCTGATCGATTGAACGTATCTTCATTCTAGCTGCTATAGCGCGCCCCATACGGGCCGATCTGCGACAGGTGCGACCCTTTCCAATTGCGCATCAAGCGGCTATTTGCTCATCAGCTGCAGTAAGGATCACCATGACCGAACACTTCGAAAAACCCGGCCAAGTCGAAACGGATTGGAAAGATGCGATTTCCAGCATCGAAGACATCATCGATGATGCGCGCAACGGCCGCATGTTTGTTCTTGTGGATCATGAAGATCGCGAAAACGAAGGTGACTTGGTGATCCCCGCGCAAATGGCGACGCCGGATGCGATTAATTTTATGGCGACCAATGGGCGCGGGTTGATTTGTCTGACGCTGCCAGCCGAACGACTTGATGCGCTGGGCCTTTCACTGATGTCGACCCATAATTCGTCGCGCCATGAAACAGCCTTTACCGTGTCCATTGAAGCCCGCGAAGGCGTTACGACAGGGATTTCCGCTGCAGACCGTGCGCGCACCGTATCTGTTGCGATTGATCCAACAAAGACAGCCGCGGATATCGCAACGCCGGGTCACGTGTTCCCGCTGCGTGCGCGTGCGGGGGGCGTTTTGGTGCGTGCAGGGCACACTGAAGCCGCCGTCGATATTTCCCGTCTTGCAGGTCTGAACCCCAGTGGCGTGATTTGTGAAATCATGAACGAAGATGGGACCATGGCGCGTCTGCCCGATCTTGTGGCCTTTGCGCAGCTGCACAATCTGAAAATCGGGACGATATCGGATCTGATTGCCTATCGTCGTCGCCACGACAACCTTGTTCGTGTCCGCAAAGAAGAAACGATTACGTCCGAATTTGGGGGTGATTGGCATATGAAAGTCTATGCTGATGAAACCCATGGTGACGAACATGTGGTTTTGACCAAGGGCGATATTTCAGGCGATGCACCCGTGCTTGTCCGGATGCATTCAATGGACCCGATGCTGGATGTCGTCGGAGTGGGCCCAAAGGGACGCACGGCTGAATTCGGGGCCGCCATGATGCGCGTCGCCGAAGAAGGGCGGGGTGTGGTTGTTCTGCTGCGCGACACCTCTATGAAAATGGCGGCACATGACGAAGTATCGCCCCAAACCTTGCGTCAATACGGGCTTGGTGCCCAGATCCTAAGCTCGCTTGGTCTTGGTCAGATCGAACTTCTGACCAATTCACCAAAACCCAAGATTGTCGGCCTAGAGGCCTACGGACTGGAAATCGTCGGCACTCGCAAAATTTCGGAGCTTGGATAATGGCCGGACCCTCGCACTATATCATGCCGCGCGCGGACGTAGATCGCGAAACCAAAGTGTTGATCGTGATTTCACCCTATTACAAAGATATTGCTGATAACATGTTGGCCGGTGCGCGCGCCGAGATTGAGGCCGCTGGCGCGACCCATGAAACGATAGAAGTGCCGGGTGCATTGGAAATTCCGACAGCCATCGGTATCGCAGAGCGTATGAGCAATTTTGACGGCTATGTCGCACTGGGCTGTGTGATCCGTGGTGAAACAACCCACTATGATACGGTCTGCAACGACAGTTCGCGCGCGCTGCAATTGCTGGGTCTTCAAGGGCTTTGTATCGGCAACGGCATCCTGACCGTGGAAAACCATACACAGGCCGCGGTGCGCGCGGATCCGGCTGATCAAAATAAAGGCGGTGGAGCAGCCGCTGCGGCCTTGCACCTGATCGCGCTCGCTCGTAAGTGGGGCCGCTCAAAGGACGGCGTTGGGTTCACCAGCGACATCCTGATGGCAGGCAACACAGACGGATCATCCACCGCATGAGCGACACCAATTCAAACGTATCGGGTAACCAACGCCGCAAAATGCGCAGCGCATCACGGCTTTATGCGGTGCAGGCCTTGTTCCAGATGGAACATTCCAATCAGGCAAGCGATGCAGTTGTTGCTGAATTTATGCAATTCCGGTTTGGCGAAACCTATGAAGGTGCGGAAATGCAGGACGGCGATATCGATCTGTTTCGCCTTCTTGTAACTGATGCAGTCACACACCAGTCCAAGATCGACCAGATGACGGATCGTGCCTTGGTTGCGCGCTGGCCATTGGGGCGCATCGATCCCACCCTACGCGCGTTGTTTCGCGCAGCCGGTGTCGAATTGATCGGGCGCGATACGCCCCCCAAGGTCGCGATTACGGAATACGTGGATGTCGCAAAAGCCTTTTTTGATGATGGCGACGAGCCGAAGTTTGTAAACGCGGTACTGGACCACATGGCGCGCGAAGCAAAGCCGGAGCAATTTGGCTGACGTAACAACAGCTTTGGCTCGTCGCCTTGCCACGACATGCAATGTTTAGGCTGATGTGGCGGGCCCCGCAGCGACCGTAGAGGTCTAATTCCCGAGGACCTGTATGTACAGGTGGGAGCCAGGTAACAAGGCCAGGGCCCTGACAGCGCCAGCCCCCTCGGATTTGCTTAAGGCCACTGGAATGTTGCCTCATGTTTACGAGAAGAGCAGAAGCCCGCCGACAAGACAGGTAATGTCTTCGTACTGCTAGAACAAGGCCGCTTGCCGCGCGCGGCGGGAAGAATTTCTGCGAAATCCGCGTTGTTTTATACAGAACAGCTGAGAGTGGCATGAGACGCCCTGCGCGGGACATGTGGGGCCCGGACCAAGGCGACGGGGTGGGCTTGACCGATGTTCACGAATTGTTCATGTTTGTCATATGCGAGATGAGTTGCCCCAAATAGATATTTCGGCGCTTCAGCCCGGTCAGGTTTTGGCGCGGGGCGTGTGCCGGCACCTACGATCTCTGAATTTCGTTTGTGTGGAAGAACTGGTGCCGACACGCGGATTGCGGGTGGATGTGATGGCCTTGGGCCCCAAAGGCGAAATATGGATCATTGAATGCAAATCCAGCCGCGCAGATTTTATGTCTGACACCAAATGGCAAGGCTATTTGGAATGGTGTGATCGGTTCTTTTGGGCCGTTGATGGCGATTTTCCAACAGAACTATTGCCGGACGATACAGGCCTCATTTTTGCAGACGCATATGATGCAGAGGTCGTGCGAATGGCGCCAGAAGATAAACTGGCGGCGGCACGGCGCAAAACTATGGTGCAGAAATTTGCGCGAACAGCTGCACTGCGGCTGCAAAATTTGCGCGATCCGTCAGGCGGATTTTAGCGACGCGATAGGGCCAAGGATGCAAAGCCAGCGCCAAAAATTACGACAAGGCCTATGAAACTGACCCAATCAGGCCATTCATCAAACACAAGATACCCAAACCCCGTGGCGGCAAATAATTGTGTGTAGATAAGCGGTGCGATCACGCTTGATGGGGTGGATTTGGACAAGGTGACGAGAAGAAGATTACCAAACGCCGACCCCATCGCGCTAAGAACAACCAATCCGGCGCCAGCGGCAGACAGGGCGGACGGCATGGTTGCGATGCCAAACGGCGCAAGAATAAGTCCGCCCAAGACCAATTGAGAGATCAACAAGACACGCGGGCGATAAAGTGGCGCGATCCACCGTGTTGCCACAACATAGCTGCCGTGAAATACGCCCGCCAAAATCGCAAAAGCCATCCCAATGGTCGCGCCAAACCCCGGTTTCACCACCAACAAAACCCCGCAAAAGCTAAGGCCGAGCAAAAGGCTTCGGGCAAAGGTCACGCGTTCTTTCAACAAAACGGCCGACAAGATAAAGGCGACGATGGGGCCTATGAAGAAGGCACCAAATGCATTGGCGATGGGTTCGGTACGCAGGGCCGTCAAGATGCAGCAAATGCCGGCCATGATCAGCACAGCACGCAACCACACGCGCCCATCGCGCAGGGCAGGGGCATCGGCACGGGTGAGACCGCAAAACGGCAACAAAACCAATGATGCGAGGGCAAAGCGCGTCCATGCCACAAAAATTGGGCTGACCCCATCCGAGGACAACAGTTTTGCGGCTGTGTCGCTGCCCACAATCAACGTCATGGAAAGCAGCATGATCGCACCGACGCGCCACAGGGGCACGTTGGCTGCTTGACCCGACATTTAGCGGGGCTTCACCAAACGCGCCGCTTTAGCGGCAGCGATGATTTCTTCGGCAATTTCTTCTGCTTCTTCGGGATCGAAATCCATTGGGATTTCCAAGGTGTCGCCTTGAATGAACAAGCGGACTTGACCGAGGTCCGTTGGCCCGATTTGAAGGTTGGCCTCGATGTCGCGTTCGTCGTTGATGCCCATGGGAATGTCCTTTGCCGATGTGACAGTGGTGTATCTTGCGCTGCTTGTGATGTGCAAGTGCGAGCTGGGCGTAGGTCGTGGTGGATTGGACTGCGGCCTGAATGCGCGACTTGGTACAAACTTGCGTACTGAGCATCTAAGGCCTCTTGCAATCGCGCGGCGCGCTCGCTAAATCGCACGTGTTGCCGCCTTAGCTCAGTTGGTTAGAGCACTGGTTTGTGGAACCAGGGGTCCCCCGTTCGAGCCGGGGAGGCGGTACCACCCCTTTCAATTCAAAAGCTCCCGTGCGACGAACCCATATGGCTTTGGTTTGGACCCTCATGATTTCGGGCGCCGGCGTGGCTGCGTTCATGGTACTTGGATTGCCATTACCGTGGTTACTGGGGCCGTTAGTGGGTTGTTTGATCGCCGCGTTGTCCGGCGTAGAACTGCGCGGCACGCCAAGAACCAGCCAAGTTATGCGAACGATCTTGGGGGCGGCTGTCGGGTCAACGATCACCCCTGCACTGTTTGCACAACTTGATTCACTGATCTGGACACTGGCCTTGGTGCCGCTTTTGCTCATTTGCGTGGGATCCGTCGGATATCCGCTTTTTCGCAAGGGGTTCGGGTTTGACCATCCAACGGCGTTCTATGCATCAATGCCGGGTGGATTGCAGGATATGCTGTTGTTTGGCGAAGAAGCAGGTGGGGACGTTCGCGCGCTGTCGTTGATCCATGCGACGCGTGTGTTGATTGTTGTTATGGTGCTGCCGTTCGTATTCGCGTTCTTTTACGGCGTGGACTTGAATCAGCCTGCTGGTGAACCGTTCGCCTCCTTGCCTTGGCAAGAATTGTGTCTTCTTGCCGCCGCAGCCATCGCAGGATGGCGGATCGCAAAATTTATCGGGTTGTTTGGGGCGTCGTTATTGGGGCCATTATTTTTGACGGCGGCTTTGTCGTTGGGCGATGTGATCCATCATCGCCCCCCCGCAGAGGCAATCGCGGCTGCGCAGTTTTTCATCGGGTTTACGATTGGTGTGAAATATTCGGGGATCACGTGGCATGAGTTGCGTGTGGATGTAACCGCGGGTGTGGCGTTTTCGGTTCTTTCCCTTGCGGTGGGGGTACTTTTCGCTGTGCTTATCGTGCAGGCTGGCTGGCTTTCGTTGACAGAAGCCGTGTTGTCGTTTGCACCCGGCGGGCAGGCAGAAATGGCGATTGTTGCTTTGGTGGCAGGTGCAGATGCGGCGGTGGTTGTCGCCCATCATCTGGTACGGATCGTGTGTGTGATCACTGGGGCGCCCTTGGTGGATCGCTGGTTTGGTCGCACCGGTCGGCACTAAGTTGAATTGCCCGCGATGAACGGGTGATTACGTGACAAGGATGCGGCCCTGAACTAAGACGCTGCCATGATTGTTGAGTTCGAGATATCGCAAGACCCCGCTGCACGGCTAGACAAAGCCTTGGCACGGGATGTTCCAATAGATGCTTCGCTAAGCCGATCGCGTCTGATGCGATTGCTGACAGAGGGGGCTGTAAAGGTGAACGGGATCGTCACGCGCGACCCCCGCGCCAAACCCCGAGAAGGCGACAAGATCGAAATCGCGGTTGAAATCACCGAAGACTATCATGTGGTGGCCGAAGACATCCCTTTGGACGTCGTGTTTGAAGATGATGATCTGATTGTCATCAACAAACCAACGGGCATGGTGGTGCATCCAGCCCCCGGCACCCCCAACGGGACCTTGGTCAACGCGCTATTACACCATTGCGGCGATGCCCTAAGCGGGGTTGGCGGGGAGAAGCGCCCAGGGATCGTGCACCGGATCGACAAAGAAACCAGCGGGTTACTGGTCGTTGCCAAAACGGATCGCGCGCATCATGGATTGGCGGCACAATTCGAAGCCCACAGCGTAGAACGCCATTACCGTGCGGTATGTTACGGCGTGCCTGACAGCAATGATCCGCGGGTGCGTGGCATTAAAGGGGCCTCTTTCGAGCCGGGAAATATCTTGAAGCTACAAACGCAATTGGCGCGACATAAACATGACCGCCAAAAGCAGGCGGTTGTTTGGAACAACGGACGTCATGCGGTCACGCGCGCACGGATCGTTCAATCACTGGGCACGCCCGGTGTTGCAGCCGTTCTGGATTGTTGGCTTGAAACGGGCCGCACGCATCAAATTCGGGTCCATTTGGCCCACGCCGGACATGGGTTGATCGGCGATCCAACCTACGGCGGGCGGCGCAAATTGTCTGAAAAGGCGGTCGGCGATGCCGGACGGGCTGCGGCCTATGGTTTCCCACGTCAGGCGTTGCATGCCGCGACATTGGGGTTCGAACATCCTGTCAGCAAGGACATGATGCGATTTGAGGCACCTCTGCCGTCAGATATAGCGGATTTGATCGTCATCTTAGGGGGCGATCTGGATTGAAACACGTAGTCCCGTGTGCGTGAGCGCGCAGTCACATACCTTTACGCTGCTTAATCCAATCTTAAGTATGTTTCACGAAAACTGAACTGATCGGTCTTGAAACGGGGGATAGCATCCCCATATTGATGTTAAGGCCATATACATGCTGATCAGTGTGAACGGCCAGTGTCGCCGATAAACGGGGCACGCAATAACGGGAGGGACGACATGTCTTCTTATACAAATTTACCGGCGCCATCGCCGGAACAGGGCCTGAACCGCTATATGCAGGATATTCGCAAGTTCCCCATGCTGGAACCGGACGAAGAATACATGCTGGCAAAACGCTGGGTGGATCACGAAGATACGGACGCCGCGCATAAGCTGGTGACGTCGCATCTGCGTTTGGCTGCAAAAATTGCAATGGGGTATCGCGGCTATGGTTTGCCACAAGCCGAAGTGATTTCAGAGGCTAACGTGGGCTTGATGCAAGCCGTAAAACGTTTTGACCCCGAAAAGGGGTTTCGCCTCGCGACCTATGCGATGTGGTGGATACGTGCGTCCATTCAGGAATACGTGCTGCGCAGTTGGTCCATGGTCAAATTGGGTACGACATCGGCGCAAAAGAAGTTGTTTTTCAACCTGCGCAAAGCGAAAAATCGTATCGGTGCGCTGGAAGAGGGCGATTTGCGCCCTGAAAACGTAGAGCGGATTGCAAATGATCTGGGCGTGACCGAGGACGAAGTGATTTCCATGAACCGCCGCATGTCCGGTGGGGATGCGTCGCTGAATGCGCAGATCAAAACCGATGGCGAAGGTGCGGCCGAATGGCAGGACTGGCTAG
>CAYOSK010000088.1:0-11643 GCA_964406585.1 uncultured Octadecabacter sp.
CAAGGCAGAGGAGCATGCCCTCTGCCTTGTTCTCAGGTTGCGTCACTTAAGGTGTTGCATAGTCGCCATTTAAGGCAAAGTTGATCAGGGCCTCCATGTCCCAAGTAGCGCGGGTGTCTTGCATGAATTCTGGCACCCAATTGCGGTTGCTGCCCAACCATGATGTCGGATCACATTCAAGCAGCCCGATCAAGACTTCGGCGACCAACCGCCCACCGACAGGGCCCAAGGTTTCGCCGTTTGAAAGGTAGCCTTCCGCCAAAATATAGACCCATAGCGGCGTATGATCATGCAGCTCTGCCGGTAAATCCAGTTGGGAAACAGGTGCGCGACCGATTTGTTCGCCCGTGATCCGTTCGATTTCCGCGGCCACATTCTGACCAGACGGCAATTGGAAACTTTGGGACCGCAGCATATTGCGTGTCGCAAGGCTGGCTTCGCCGCCACGTCCGACAAATGGAAGATTTAACATCTCTTCCGCTAGGGCGAGATCGATTGCGCTGGTGGGTTGGGCACTGGCGCCAAAGAACGCACGCCAGTCAATTCCGCCGATACCGCTGGGAACGCGATCAAAACCATCGCCAATGGCACCACGAAACAGCGTCGAGTCGACGTTGCCATTATAACGCAATTCTTTGGGGACTTGTGTGTGTCCGTATCGATAGGCTGCAACGGCAAATTCTGTGGGAATAAACGGATCGGATTTGCAGGTGTAGACCTTGCGACCATTGCACAGAATGTCGTCTACGATTTTTTCGCCGCAAATACGTTTGAGAAAGTCATGTACGACAACCCATTGGTAATGCCATCGGGTCAGTCGGCGCGATTCCTCAAATAGTTCATGGCGCGCTGCGCCAATGTTGGACGCCCAAACGCCGCGAAGGTGATCGCGATATCCATATCGCGGTTTGTAGCTGCCGCTCAGATCATTGAGCAGTTCACGCATGGACATATTGTGGAGGTGTAAGAACACCAACTGCATCTGTGAAACGATGCGGTTTTCGTCGTTTCGGAAATCGCCAATCAACGCGGCGCCTTCATGGCGCGGAAGATCAGTGCCGCTCGGTCCGGTGCGAAGTTGAACGTCTGATCTGATTGAGCTGCTAAACTGGCCAGATGAGCTGTGCCAATACTGGTGGCGGCTGGCCTCTGGTCCTTGACCATAGACGCAATCCAGATCGAGGACAGGCGTCCGTACGTTCTGGATGCCTTCGGGGTCATTCACACGATCAAAACTAGAAGACACATCTAGGGTTATGTCATGGTCGATAAACTGACCCAGAAAACAATATCCCAGCGGAATGGTGTTATTGTCGCCAAGGTCGTTGCTGTTTCCAATGGTCATCGGTCCGCCTAAGGCGCCGGTTTCGCTTAATATCCGCGGATCAATCCAAAGGGCGGGCAGGTCAGGGAATAGCCGCTGAAACCGCCCCGTTGCTGCGCCGGCGTGCCGGCAAGCATATTGAAGGCCCGGAAGGTCAACTTGTCCATGATGGGTCATAAAAAACTCCTATTGATAAACATGTAAAATGCACGGCCGAAAAATAATGGCCGCACACGGAACAGGCTGGCATTTCGAACAAGACACAACCAGTAGGGGAAACCGTACCTGATTATTAACCCTTTGGTCGCGTTGCGGGGATTGGAAATAGGTGTTGGGGCCAAATTTTGGGGTATGGCATTGCCTTGTCGCGCTTCGGCCCCCAAATCATCACCATCACATTGCGAATCCTGCGGTCCAACCGTAGTGTGCGCCAACTTTGCGAAGGGTATGCCTTCGCTGACAGATAAGGAACGACCCACTATGGAAGCCTTCGGCCAGTTTATCCCATTGATCCTGATTTTTGCGATCATGTATTTCTTGTTGATCCGCCCTCAGCAGCAAAAGTTGAAGCAGCATCAAGCGATGGTCGCAGCCCTGCGCCGCGGGGATCAGGTGGTTACGCAGGGCGGGTTGATTGGCAAGGTCAACAAAGTCAAAGACGACAATGAAGTCGAAGTCGAAGTTGCTGATGGTGTTAAAGTACGGGTAGTGCGTTCAACGATTGCGCAAGTGCTGAACAAGACCGAGCCTGCCGAGGGATGATCCGATCCGCGCTCATCGCACTCGGGCTTAGCGCCTGCGGTTTGAGCGCGGGGGCAGCCGTGCCCGCAACCCCTGGCGTGCCACATGCAGCGGACTGCGGTGCGCAGGTTGAATATGACGATCAAGCAGACATAATTGATGCATCCGATCTGGATGGGGTGCAGCCTGATCCCGTTCGCGCAGCGCCGGACGCAGATGCAACCCTTGGAATTGACGTCTATTTTAGCGTGTCTCGATCGGCTGGTGTTGCGCCCTTTGCACCACATGTGACCGCCAAAGGTATCATGGACGGCGCTGATCCAAGTTCAGATTTTTGCCCCTAGATTGATAATTCGTTTTCAGCTGCGTGGTCTTTGACCTTTTCCCTATTCAGACATCTTGCGCTTGAACACCCTGACGGGCATCGCGCGGGACCCCAATTTAGACAGGACGTCCTATGTTAAAAATCGATCTATGGAAACGTGTGGCCATTTGGATGGTGGTCGCGTTTGGCATCTTATTTGCTATGCCCAACGGGTTTTACAGCAAGGTCGAACTGTCCAACGACGCCGAAGCAGAAATCGCCGCGGGATTGAATACACCAGAATTGTTAGAAGACGCGGCGAGCTGGCCGCCTTATTTGCCGGACAGCCTTGTGAATCTTGGGCTTGATCTGCGTGGCGGGGCACAGTTGCTGGCCGAAGTACAAGTCGAAGAGGTCTATGAGAAACGCATGCGTGCCATGTGGCCAGAGGTACGAGATACGCTGGCCGCACAGCGCGACATCGTGGGGTTCGTCACAGATGAAAGCAACGTTGAGGGTGAATTGCGTGTTCGAATTAGCCAACCCGACGGGATGGAACGCGCATTAGAACTGGTGCGGGGTTTAGCACAGCAGGTCGTATCCGTTACGGGTGTCGGGCAGATGGACATTGACGTGCGCGCCGCATCGGACACCGATCTGGTTATCACGCTGACTGATGCGGAAAAGATCGCAACTGACGATCGTACAGTGCGCCAAGCGCTCGAAATTGTGCGCCGCCGCATTGACGAAACGGGCACGCGCGAACCGTCAATCCAGCGCCAAGGTGCGGATCGTATTCTTATCCAAGTGCCGGGCGTAGGGTCTGCGCAAGAAGTGAAAGACATCATCGGTGAAGAAGGCCAATTGGGCTTTCATCCCGTTGTTGGCCGGGTGACTGACCCGGATGCGCGGGCAGGGGCGGGCAATATCGTCCTACCCAGCCTTGATGAAGAAGGCATTTACTACATTGTTGAACGCACGCCTGTTGTAACTGGTGATGATCTGGTCGACAGCCAACCCACGTTCGATCAAAACAATAGCCCCGCCGTGACGTTCCGGTTTAACCCGTCCGGCGCGCGTAAATTCGGTGATTACACGCTCGAAAATATCGGATCGCCTTTTGCGATTGTACTCGACGGTGAAGTTGTCAGCGCACCGACCATTCAGGCACATATTTCGGGTGGCTCTGGGATTATCACGGGGCGTTTTACTGTACCCGAAACCACCAATCTAGCGATCTTGTTGCGCGCAGGCGCATTGCCGTCGTCGCTTGAGTTTTTACAAGAACAGACCGTCGGTCCGGACTTAGGGCAGGATAGTATCAACGCCGGCGCAATTGCCTGTCTTGTCGCCTTTGCGGCGGTGCTGATTTATATGGTGCTAAGTTACGGCGTGCTTGGCGTCTTTGCCAATGTGGCCCTTTTGGTCAACGTCGCGCTGATTTTCGCGCTGCTATCCCTTATTGGTGGGACACTGACGTTGCCCGGTATCGCCGGGATCGTGTTAACGATCGGTATGGCCGTGGATGCCAACGTGCTTATCTTTGAGCGCATCCGAGAGGAATCCCGCACCGCCAAAGGACCGGCGCGCGCGATTGAACTTGGCTACGAAAAAGCCCTATCGGCGATCATTGATGCAAACATCACCACCTTCCTGACTGCGGCCATCCTGTTTGCCATGGGCGCAGGACCGGTGCGCGGGTTTGCGATTACCCTTGGGCTTGGCATTATTACATCCGTGTTCACCGCCATCTTTGTGACCAGACTGTTGGTTGTCATTTGGTTCGAACGAAAACGTCCCAAGCAAATTTTTGCGGGTCGCTATCTGAAGTTGGTGAAAGACAGCACAGCGTTTGATTTCTTTGGCCGCGCAAAACTGTGGCTCGGGATTTCTGGGGTATTGGTTGTCATTGGCCTTGCATCGTTCGCCTATCAAGGTCTGAACTATGGGATTGATTTCAAGGGGGGCACGACAGTTCGAACGCAGTCCGCCGAAACGATTGATGTGGGGCAGTACCGCGCCACGCTTGAGACGTTGGAACTGGGAGAGGTCGTCATCACGGAAGTCTTTGATCCGACATTCGGTCCAGAACAAAACGTCGCGACCGTCGCGATTTCAGCCCAAGAAGGCCAGGAATCCGTCACCAATGACACCATCAACGCGGTTCAGGACGCCTTGCGAACGATTGATCCCGACATGACGTTCCCTGCGGTGGAATCCGTTGGTCCGACGGTGTCGGGTGAATTGATCCAAGCAGCGGTAATTGCGGTGGCTTTGGCGATCGGGGCCGTGTTGATCTATATTTGGTTGCGGTTTGAATGGCAGTTCGCCTTGGGGGCCGTGGCTGCCTTGGTACACGATGTGATGCTGACAATTGGCATCTTTTCTGAGCTGCAAATCAGATTTGACTTGGCCATCATTGCGGCGCTTTTGACGATCGTGGGCTATTCATTGAATGACACAGTGGTGGTGTTCGACCGCGTTCGGGAAAATCTACGCAAGTATAAGGCCAAAGACCTAAAAGAGGTTTTGAATCTGTCCATCAACGAAACCCTAAGCCGGACGTTCATGACGTCGTTCACGACATTGCTCGCGCTGATTTCACTGTATGTGTTGGGCGGCGATGTGATCCGTGGGTTCGTGTTTGCGATGATCTGGGGTGTTATCGTGGGCACGTATAGTTCGATTTTCGTCGCGTCGACGACGTTGCTGATGCTCGGTGTGAAACGCGATTGGTCCAATACGCCCAAGAATGTTGGCGGGCAATTTGGAAACATTGACGCCTAAGAATGGCATACCCTGACTTTTCAAGGGGGGTATTGGCCAAGATGAAGGAGGACAGGGCATGCGTTTGAATGAAGTGGTCTACACCGATGCCAAACCTGTGGATGGTTATGGGCCCGGTTTCTTTCGGATTGGTGGGGAGGTCTTTGAAGGCGCGCTGGTCGTGTTGCCGGACGGTATTGCACCATGGGGCGGCTATGGCGATGCCCAAACGTTGATCGACAGGGTCGCGGATCTGGATGTTGTGTTTGTTGGGACAGGGGCGGACATTTCCCATATTCCCGCTGATCTGCGTGCAGCCCTAGAAGACGCAGGGCTTGGCGTTGAAGTGATGTCATCGCCAACGGCATGCCGGACCTATAATGTTCTACTGAGCGAAGGGCGACGCGTCGGTTTGGCGTTGTTGCCTGTATAGGGGCGGTGTGACGCGATGAAACTGTCGGTAAGGGATTTGGCTGTCGCGCGCGGAGGAACGCCCGTTCTGACAGGTGTGTCGTTTGACCTAAATGCAGGGGATGCTTTGGTTCTGCGCGGGGCCAATGGGATTGGCAAAACAACGTTGCTACGCACATTGGCCGGACTGCAGCCTGCTGTGGCCGGAACAATCGATTTTCCAGAAGATGCCGGCGCATATGCATCCCATGCAGATGGTATCAAAGCGCAGCTCAGCGTTGCCGAAAACCTATCCTTTTGGGCGGATGTGCACGGGGCTGATGTGCCCGAGCAGGTCTACGCGGCCTTTGATCTGGTTGATTTGAAGACGCGGTTTGCCGGAACATTGTCTGCTGGGCAAAAACGCCGACTTGGGTTGGCACGATTGGGCGTGATCGGGCGCAAGATTTTGTTTTTGGACGAGCCAACCGTGAGCCTTGATGGGTTTTCGGTAAAGATGTTTGCGCGCTGGCTGCGCGAAGATCACCTTGCCAAGGGCGGCATCGCTGTGATTGCGACGCATATTGACCTTGGATTAGACGCACCCGAACTTGAGCTGTCACCGTTCCGCGCTTTGCCAGATCAGAGCGGCGGATCAGACGAGGCGTTTTTGTGATAGCGTTGTTGCGCCGTGATCTTGCGCTTGCGGTGCGCGCAGGAGGTGGATTTGGCCTTGGGCTGGCGTTTTTTCTGATCGTGATCGTACTTGTTCCCTTCGGCGTGGGGCCAGAGGCAGCCTTGCTGAGCAGCATAGCACCCGGAATTTTATGGGTGGCTGCATTGTTGGCGGCGCTTTTGTCACTGGATCGCATTTTTGCTTTGGACTTCGAGGATGGATCGCTGCCGCTTCTTGCGACATCGCCGCTACCGCTTGAAGGAGTGGCATTGATCAAGGGAGTGGCGCATTGGATTACAACCGGATTGCCTTTGACATTGGCGGCGCCTGCGCTTGGGTTTTTGTTAAACCTATCACCAAACGCTTATGTGTGGCTTCTGGCATCGCTTGCGATCGGCACCCCGGCATTGTCAATCATTGGCGTTTTCGGGGCGGCGCTAACCGTGGGGTTGCGGCGTGGCGGGCTGTTGATGTCGCTGCTGGTGTTGCCGTTGTATGTCCCGACGTTGATCTTCGGAGCGGAGGCCGTGCGGCGCGGCGCGGATGGGTTGGGGGCAAGTACGCCTTTGCTGATGCTGGCCGGGATTACCTTGGGCTGCTTTGCGCTGCTGCCCTTTGCCGCATCCGCCGCGCTGCGCGTGAACCTTAGATAGGCGCTATTGTGACCGCCGCAACAGCAGGATAGCAAGAACACATGTCGATTTGGGAATATGCAAATCCGAAGAAATTCATCGCCACCACGACGCCAATCGTGCCGTGGGTGTTGGGCATTTCAATTGGCGTTTTATGTGTTGGGTTGATTTGGGGTTTCTTTTTTACCCCGGATGATTTCCGGCAAGGTTCGACCGTTAAAATCATATACTTGCACGTTCCGTCTGCTTTGATGGCGATCAACGCATGGTTTGTGATGTTAATTGCGTCGTTGATCTGGTTGATCCGCCGCCACCACGTCAGCGCACTTGCGGCGCGGGCAGCGGCGCCTGTGGGGATCGTTATGACCTTAATGGCCCTCTTTACGGGTGCTGTTTGGGGTCAACCGATGTGGGGCACATGGTGGGCCTGGGATCCGCGACTGACATCGTTTTTGATCCTGTTTCTTTTCTATCTTGGGTATATGGCCCTTTGGGAAGCGATCGAAGACCCCGATACGGCCGCCGATCTGACATCTGTTTTGTGCATCGTCGGATCCGTTTTTGCGGTTTTGTCACGTTATGCGGTGAATTTTTGGAACCAAGGGTTGCACCAAGGCACATCTGTGCCGGTGGCGACCGGCGAAAGGTCCGTCTCCGATATATTCTTTGTTCCGCTGGTTTTGTGCATGATCGGATTTGGCCTGTTGTTTTTTGCGTTGGTGCTGATGCGCACAGCAACGGAAATTCGTGTGCGCCGCACCCGTGCGCTCGAAGCAAGGATGCGTGGATGATCCCTGATCTTGGAAAATACGCGACCGAGGTTTTGGCTGCATACGGTGTTTCGATCACGCTGCTGATTTTGATTGTCGCACTTTCGGTGCGGCGCGCGCGACGTGTTCGCGCAGCCTTGGCTGAGGTCGAAGCGCGTCAGGACGCCCGTCGCGATGTCTAAGCTGATGCTGATACCGGTCATCCTGTTCACTGCCTTGGCAGGGTTGTTTGCGGGGGGGATGTTTTTGGGCCAAGGGGAAGAACTGCCCTCAGCCCTGATTGGAAAACCCGCGCCCGAGCTTGATGTTAGCGTGATCGAAGGCCTACCACCCCTTAGCGATGACATGTTGCGCGACGGAGAGGTCAAAATCGTGAATTTTTGGGCAAGCTGGTGTGCGCCTTGCCGCGTTGAACATCCCAATCTAACGGCATTGGCGGGCGAAGGTGTGCCGATCTATGGTGTGAACTACAAAGATTTTGCACCTAACGCGCAGGCGTTTCTGCAAGAATTGGGTGATCCTTATATCGCCGTTGGTGCGGACCCGAACGGGTTTCATGCGATCGATTGGGGCGTTTACGGTGTTCCAGAAACATTTCTTTTGGATGGGGATGGCACCATTTTGCTGCGCATGGCTGCACCGATTACACAGCGTGAACTGCAAGGCCGGCTGCGGCCTGCGCTAGATGCGGCGCGTGGGCAATGAATCTGACATGTTTCAAGAGCTACGATGTCCGTGGCCGCCTTGGCGAAGAGCTGAACGAAGATATTTGCGAACGGATCGGACGGGCATTTGCACGTGTGATGGGCGCACATAATGTTGTCACTGGGCGTGACATCCGATCCAGTAGTGCGGCCTTGCAGGCCGCGTTGCACCGCGGTCTGATCGCCGAAGGGTGCCGCGTTTTTGACATTGGTTTGTGCGGCACCGAAGAAGTGTATTTTGCCACTGATCATTATGGTGCGGACGGCGGCTTAATGGTCACCGCATCGCACAACCCGATTGATTACAATGGCATAAAGATGGTTCGTGAAGGTGCACGGCCAATATCGTCTGATACGGGCCTTGCGGACATCAAACAGCTCGCCGAGGCGAATGCATTTCAGAACGTCGCGCTTCAAGGGCGAGTGGAAACGCGCGATCCCCGCCCGAACTATGTCGACCATGTTTGTGGTTACGTAGCGCCCGAGGGCCTTAAACCGCTGAAAATCGTGGTAAACGCGGGCAATGGTGCGGCGGGGCCAACCTTTGATGCTATTGCTGCGCAGCTTGATTTGCCTTGGACGTTTGAACGCCTTCACCATACGCCCGATGGCAGCTTTCCAAATGGTATACCGAACCCATTGCTGCCGGAAAACCGATCATCAACTGCACAGGCAGTGCGGGCCCAGGGTGGTGATCTTGGTGTGGCATGGGACGGAGATTTTGACCGCTGCTTCTTTTTCGATGAAACGGGGGCGTTTTTGGACGGTGAATACGTTGTTGCGCTTTTGGCGGCGGCGTTTTGTGCCAAAGAAGATGATGCGCGGATCGTACATGATCCGCGTGTGATTTGGTCTACCCTTGCAGAGGTTGCAAAATCGGGCGGGCACGCCATCGCATCCCGGGTCGGACATAGTCACATCAAAAAGGTCATGCGTGATCATGATGCCGTCTATGGCGGCGAGATGTCGGCACATCACTATTTCCGCGAATTCATGTATTGTGACAGCGGAATGATCCCGTGGCTGCTGGTTGCCGAACTCGTGTCGCGTTCGGATCAATCCTTGTCAGCACTCGTGGCCCAAATGCGCGCGGAGTTTCCGTCTTCGGGAGAGATCAATTTCAAAGTGGGCGACAAACCCGCGGCAATTGCTGCGTTTGAAGCCACCTACGGGGCCTTGGCGCTCTCACAGGATTGGTCTGACGGTGTCAGTTTCGATATGGGCACATGGCGCGCCAATGTTCGTGCGTCTAACACCGAACCAGTGCTGCGCCTCAATGTGGAAACGCGCGGGGATCGCGGCCTGTTGAAGTTGAAAGTGGACGAGATTTCGGCGCTGTTGGCAAAGTTCTAACGCGTATAGCGCAGCGACATGCAGCTTAGGCCACCATCCACCAATGCGGCTTGAGACGTGTTCAAAACCTTGACCTGATATCCCGCTCTTTCAAGCGTTTCTGCGGTTTTTGGAAAGCCCGCGGACAAGAACACGAAATCATTGACGCGGATCGCATTTGCTGCGGCTTCTTCGCCCTCTGCTACTTCTATAACGTTAAGTCCTTTGAACGCGCCTGACGCCGCGAGCAGGGGCGTTGCAAGGATTGTAGTCGCATCCAGCAATGAACTTTCGGTTTTGAAATGCAAAATTTCCGGTGGTGTTTGCAAAACCTGAAGGGTGTAGCCGAGCTCCTCTATCATCGGTCGCAAATCCTCCGCGCCTTGTGGGGTCGTGCGCGCAGACAGACCCAAAAGGACACGATCATCGGTACACAAGATGTCACCGCCATCAACGAAGCCTTCCGTTTGCAGATCCACGACGTCGCCCACGTGTTGAACCAAGTCGGGGCGCAAGGCCGCCGCTTCGCCCAGACGGGACGCGGCCCCCGGTTTCAGAATAATGGCCGTACCGTTTAGGATCAAAGCTGGATCCTCAATGAACACGGAATCTGGAAACGCTTCGTCTGCAGGCAAGATCGTCACATCGCATCCGGCGTCGCGTAAAGCGCCGACATAAGCCGCGTGTTGAGCCGCGAACACCATCGGATCGGGGTCGCCTTGGTCGTTGGCACGAAGCCCATCCGCAACAGATTTAGCCGGCAGGCGGCACAGTGCATGGGTAAACTGAAAAGAAGGATGATGTGTCATAATCACACCTTAAGGAACGGCGCGCGCGCGTCTATCTTCTTTGGTTCGTAAATACTCAATTCGACCTTAGAAATGAAAACCGCGCGATCCCGTTAAGGACCACGCGGTCAATCTGGTTGGCCCAAAATCTTTGGATTTTGGGCGCCCGCCCCGCAGGGTCAGGCCGCTTTGGCGAGGTTGCGTAGAACGTAGTGCAGCACGCCACCGTGTTCGATGTATTCAATCTCAATTGCTGTATCGATACGGCACTTCAATGTGATCTCTTTGACGGCGCCATCGGCCATTGTGATTGTTGCTGGAACCTCTTGCAGGGGTGTCACGCTGTCCAAGCCGGAAATCGAAACAGTCTCTTCCCCGGTCAGTCCAAGTGTTTTGCGGCTGTCGCCCCCCGTGAACTCAAACGGGATAACGCCCATGCCCACAAGGTTTGAACGGTGGATACGTTCAAAACTTTCAGCGATCACGGCTTTGACGCCCAGCAGGTTGGTGCCCTTAGCGGCCCAGTCACGGGAAGACCCCGCGCCGTATTGTTCACCACCAAAGATGACCGTTGGCACGCCCGCATTTTGATAGGCCATTGCCGCATCGAATATCGAGGTCTGTTTGCCATCGGGGCCTTTGGTATAGCCCCCTTCAACACCATCGAGCATCTCGTTCTTGATGCGGATGTTGGCGAATGTGCCGCGCATCATGACTTCGTGGTTGCCACGGCGCGACCCATAAGAGTTGAACTCACGCACTGGAACTTGGCGGTCCGTCAGGTACTGACCCGCAGGAGAGCTTTCCGCAAAGGACCCAGCAGGAGAGATGTGGTCGGTTGTGATCATGTCACCCAAAACGGCCAGTACTTTGGCACCCACGACATTAGAAATCACGCCGGGCTCCTTGGACATGCCTTGGAAATAGGGTGGGTTCTGAATGTAGGTGGATTGCGCCGGCCAGTCATATGTTTCCTGATCGGGTGTCTGCACGCCTTGCCACTTTTCATCGCCTTTGAACACGTCGGCGTATTTGGTCTGGAACGCTTCGCGGGTCACGGTGGCTTCAACCATGTCTGCGACTTCTTTGGACGTTGGCCAGATGTCTTTTAGGTAGACGTCTTTGCCGTCCGGTGTTTGGGCGATCGGATCTGTTGCCAAATTGATGTCCATCGTGCCCGCCAAAGCATAAGCCACGACGAGTGGAGTCGAGGCCA
>CAYOSK010000089.1:0-11521 GCA_964406585.1 uncultured Octadecabacter sp.
CGTGAGCTCCAGGATCATGGCCGCGCCCGCGGTGGCCGCGAAGGCCACGCCGATACCCGCAAGAGTGGCCCGCGTCATGAAGTCGTCAAGCATTACTCGGCTGCCTCGTGGCTGTGCGAATGTTCATGGTCATGGTCGTGTCGATAAAGCGCAAGCGCACCACCAGTTCCGCTGCCGAAAAGCGCACGATATTCTGGAGCGGATGCGACAACAGCAGGTGCCCCTTCGCAACACACGTGGCCGTTTAGGCAGATCACGCGGTCTGATGCGCTCATGACGACATGCAGTTCATGACTGATCATCAACACGGCACAGCCAGTTTCCCGGCAAACCACTTCAATTTGTTTATAGAAGGCGGCAGAGCCGCGTTGGTCGAGCCCTTGCGTTGCTTCATCCAAAAGCAATACGTCCGGTTGGTTTAGCAACGCGCGTGCCAAAAGGACCCTTTGAAATTGCCCGCCGGACAATTGCGTCATTTGTCGTGGCATCAGATCAGGAACGCCGGCAGTCTCGAGAGCCTCTTTGCAACGGGCTTTGGAGACCCGGTACGTCAGTTGCATAAATCGTTCGACGGTGATCGGCAAGGTTGGGTCGATATGAAGGCGTTGCGGCACGTACCCGATCTTTAGACCAGGTTGGAGTACGATATCGCCGTCAGCCACTTCCGTGGCACCGATAATCGCACGAAACAGGCTTGTTTTGCCAGACCCGTTGGGGCCGACGATGGTGACGATCTCTCCTGGGTCCAGTTTCAGAGAAACGTTCTTAAGAACGGTATTCGCGCCGTAAGAAACGGTAAGACCCGTAACATCGATTAAACTCATAAGTCGACCTTGCTCATGCAATCTGGGCAGACGCCCTCTGCTTCCACTAATGTTTTTTCAATGTGGAAGCCAGCATCGCGGGCAGCATCGCCAAGCATTCCTTTCACAGGTGCTGATTGTGCTTCGGCAACAGCGTCACAGACGCGGCATATCATGAAGGCAGGAGAATGATTCTCGCCAGGGTGCGCACAGGCGACAAAGGCATTCAGACGTTCGATCTTGTGGACAAACCCGTGCTCGGTCAGAAAATCCAAAGCCCGATAGGCGACCGGCGGTTGCGATCCGAACCCAGCCTTGCCAAGCTTTTCCAGGATGGCATAGGCCCCAAGCGCCCGGTGCTCCGTCAACAGCAACTCCAGTACTTTTCGCCTGACGGGCGTAAAGCGTAGATCAGCTTCGTGACACTTTTTTTCAGCGCTTTGTAGTGACCGATCAACGCATTGATCGTGATCATGCAGGTGGAACCCGAGGAGTGCTTGAGACGTGGCCGGTCGTTGCTGGGGTTCGCTTGTCATGGTGGTTAACTTCAGATATGCGCTATGTAATGTTATATAATCACACGGGGAAACACATGTCCAGAAAACTTCTAACTCTTTCGGTTTCGGCCAGTTTGTTGGGCGGGACCGCCTTGGCAGACGTGCCAACCGTCGCAGTTGATATCGCACCGGTTCATTCTTTGGTTGCTCGCGTCATGGACGGAATTGCCACACCAAACCTCATTGTACAGCCGGGTGCGTCTCCGCACGAATACAGCCTTCGCCCTTCAGAAGCCCAGGCACTCCAGGATGCGGATGTGGTGTTTTGGATGGGTGAAGACCTTACGCCCTGGATGGAAGAAGCCGTAGAAACTTTGGCGACAGACGCCTCGGTAACCACACTTCTGGAAGTTGACGGCACGATACTGCTCGATTTCCGGGAAGGCGCGCGGTTTGAAGCCCACGGTCACGATGAACACGACGGCGAGCATGATGATCACGGCGACGAAGAGCACGCGGATCATGAAGATCATGACGACGACAAGCACAGTGACGAAGAGCATGCCGATCATGATGACCACGACGACCACGGCGATGAGGACCATGCGGATCATGACGATCATGATGACCATGGCGATGAGGACCACGCGGATCATGACGACGATCATGATGACCATGGTGACGAAGAACATGCAGGTCATGACGATCATGATGACCATGACAATCACGATGACCATGGCGACGAAGAACATGCAGATCATGACGACCACGCCCATGGGGAGCACGATCCGCATGCTTGGCTGTCTCCTAAAAACGCCAGTACATGGTTGAACGTCATTGCAGCACAGCTTTCTGCGGCGGACCCAGAGAACGCTGGTGCATATTTCGCCAATGCCGCAGAGGCCCGCGCGGAAATGGAAGCTCTCGCAGCAGAGGTCAGCGCAACGCTTGATCCTGTGCGTGGTGGAAGCTTCATCGTGTTTCATGACGCTTACCAGTACTTTGAAACCGATTTCGACTTCCCGGCGTCCGGCGCGATTTCGCTTGGGGATGCATCAGACCCAAGCCCTGCGCGGATTGCAGAGATTCAGGGGCGCATCCAAGAAGAGGGCGTCGATTGCGTTTTGGCCGAACCCCAGTTCAATCCGGGTATCGTTGCGACAGTTCTGGACGGTACAGAGGCAAATACCGGTGTCATCGATCCTCTGGGGTCAGGCTTGGAACCGGGTGCAACTCTCTATCCACAACTTATCAAAGACATGGCGACCACTCTTGCTGAGTGTCTCTAGTCTCAGGATCTTGACCGGCCACTTTCATCGCGTGGCCGGTCTCCTTTTTCGCGCTTTGCGCAGCATCGGTCAGAAAGGGCTTAAAGCGGCCATGAAGCGCAGCGCAGTATCTGCATCGCGAGCGCTTAGAGGCACCTTCGTAAACGACCCAAAACCGACATTCACCTGAGCAGTGGAGTGCTGCGGTGCGGCCCGTCGAACCAGCCATTCGCTGCGACTGCGTCAAAGTCCGGTTCGGCGAACCGTTCAACAAACGGTTCTTTTTTGGCGCGGTTTGGTGGTAGCTTGTGATGCCCTGTGGAAGCATCACGCAGCTTTTGAACCCGATCATGGGATCAAACTGTTTAGGTGTGAGGGCTAGTACACTTGGGTGATGATGAACCAGTCGACGGCCGCTTTGCCATGCAGGGCGGTTGTGTCCTTGCGGAGGCGCTTGGTCACTTCGGTGAGCATCGCTCAGAGTGGCCGTCCTTTAGGGCTGACGCTACGACTGTGGCAGCGCGGGGGACTGCCGACATCGGAGACGAAGACAACATGCGTTCCGTTGGGGCGCGCGGCGGATTGCGCGCGCACGCGCCAGCGTAGTCGCTTGGGCATGCGCGCATCGAAGTTGGCTTTAATGACGGCCACGCGCGCTTTGATCTCTTTGGGAGTGAGCAAGGGGAGAGGATCAACGGAGGGTGCAAGGGTCGGCGCGGGCAGATGTGCGTGTGCGTCCCGGCTGGTCTGACACATGCTGAGGTAGCGCGGCGGCAATTGCTCCAGCCATTCCTGCCGTTGTGCGATGGCGCGCGCACGTGCGCCTTCATCCCCGCAAGTACTCACCGAGAACGCGCGTCGCTTGAGGCCATCAGGGTCAGTGCTTTCAGAAAAATGTCGGCATTGTGCACATATACTCATGTTAGACAACAATCGGCATCAAATGCTCGCATTGTCCATGTCTCGCGACCCGTGATTGATCATGCTGTCAAGTTGGTTATGGTGGCAGGAATTATCGTTAACCTTTTTGCCAAGAGGCCGTTGCTGATGAATGTGTTTACCCAAGACACCCGTTTGGGTCGGTTGACGACGGTTCTCGGTAAGGACGTTTTGAACCTGCTTCGCTTTAATGGTTCCGATCACACGAACGACCTGTTCACCTACCGGATCGAGGCTTTGTCGGTTGAACCCAACATCGACTTTGACGGGCTTATTGGCACCCATGCATCCGTTGAAATCGAAAGCCAGAACGACGGCACCCGCACCTTTGATGGTATCGTCACCGAGGCGCAGTGGGCCGGTGTCGGCGAGAATGGCAATAAGTATGAACTGACGCTGCGCCCATGGCTATGGCTGGCGTCGCGTCGGCGTAACCAGCGTATTTTCCACAACCAGACCGTCGTGCAGATCATTGAGGCATTGTTCGCGCCCTACAGCGGGTTGGGCAAGCCAGCGCTGCATGTGAACCTGTCAAACACATACCCTGATCTTGAGTACACAGTGCAGTACCGCGAGAGCGACATGGCCTTCGCCACCCGCCTGCTCGAGCGCTTTGGGATCAGCTATCACTTTGCCCATGAGGTCGGCTCGCACACCCTTGTTCTGACGGACGCTGTGGAAAGCCACCCAACGGTTGCGGGTGGGTCGCGGGAATACAAACCTGTGGATGGGGCGCGGCAGGCCAATAAAGAACACTTTTGGGAATGGTTCGCGGGCCGTCGGCTCACCACGGGCGCTGTGCGGCTGACTGATTACAACTTTAAGACGCCAACGGCCGCGATGGAGGTCGACCGCATTGGTGATGCGTCCTACGAGCAAGGGCAGATCGAAAGCTACGACTACCCCGGTGACTACCTCGCGCAGGGCGTAGGCAAAGGCGTTGTGGGTCTGCGCACGGACGCAGAACGCGGCCAAGACATGCGTCACCGCGCGACGGGCGATTGCACGTCACTGGGCGCGGGCATGCTGGTCACGCTGACCGGGGATCAAGTCCCCGGCGTGAAGGACACGAAATACCTCTGCCTGAGTGCGACGCACAGTTACGTGTCTGACGCCTACGGGTCCGGCGATGTCGCCAGCGACGGCTACGCTTACTCTGGCAATTATGTGCTGATGCCGCACACTGCCCCGCTTGCCCCCGAACGCAAAACGCATATCCCCGTGGTCCAAGGCCCGCAAACGGCCGTGGTCGTCGGCGAAGGCGAGATCGACTGTGATGAATACGGGCGTATCCTTGTACATTTCCACTGGGACCTCGAAAAAGCCTACTCAATGCGCTGCCGGGTCAGCCAAAATTGGGCGTCCAAAGGCTGGGGTGGCATGGTGATCCCGCGGATCGGCATGGAAGTTGTGGTGGAATTCCTTGAAGGTGATCCGGATAAGCCCCTCGTCACGGGCTGTGTGTATAACGGCAAAAACGATACGCCTTACCCACTCCCGGATCATAAGACGAAGTCGGTGTTCCGGAGTGATACACACAATGGTGGTGGTTTGACGGCTTTCAATGAACTGAGTTTTGAAGATCAAGATGGGCGTGAAGAGGTGTTTTTGCGCGCAAGCCGCGACATGACCACAAAAATTGATCAGCATTCGACGACCCGTATCGACGACAACTGCATCATTTCCATCGGTGGCCATCAGCTTGCAGAAACTGAAAAGTCTTGGATTGCCAATATTGGGGCAAACTATGCCATCAATGTTGGAACAGGTGGCGGTGGCAGCGTCATTGATGGGGATGACCGCAAAGACCCTTACGGTTTGCGACCAGCAGCCTATGCGTTAAACTCAGATTCGATTGTAGCCGGAAAGGGCAATTATTCCGTCTTTGCACAAGGCACGATCCGCCTTGATGCTGATTCAGCCTATTCACTTGATGTGGAAGGTGCAGCGATGGAACGTGTCGGGCAATCTAAAACGTCAAACGTGTCACAAAACCTTAAGGTGTCTGTGGGCGGTAATTCCAAAGAAGTTGTTGGCCGCCGCAAGGTCATTGATGCCCATGAAGAGATCAAGATACGGTGTGGCGCTGCCGTCCTGACAATGAAGCCAGATGGAACAATCACCTTAAACGGCAAGACATTGACTGTCGCTCAGTCGGACAAGATTACGATGAACGCCGGCCGTATTGAGTTGAATTAAGCATGTTCAAGCGCACAATCATTTCGGCGTTTGCTGTCATATTGATTGGCGGGGCCACTGTTATGGCGATTGCAAATACAGACGAAGGATCAGTAGATATGAAAGTGGACTTGACCCTTTATCTTGGGGGCGAAATTGCTGCGGATGGTGGGGTTGTTTTGATCTTGCCGCAAGAAGTTCCTGCAGATGAATTCGTGGTGCCCGAAGATCGGCCCAACCTTGCGCTTGAGCGGGTGACACCAGAAGAGCCAGACCAAATCTTGCTAGGTGCGGATGTCAAATCGCAAAAGACAATCCTGACATTTCAATACCCGGAAGGCGCATCCTATACTTACCGTTTTCGAACCCGGTATTCGAACCTAAATCCAAATAACATAAAGACAGATCGCATCGGCGTCGGGTCGGGGACTGGCGTACATCCGGTGACAGGTGAAACAGAAGCCTATGACATGGTCATTACCCATCATATTGATACTGGAAACTGGACGACCTCACAAAGCAGATCGGCACGCGCTGAATTGAACATGGGCTTTTTGCAAGAACGTTATGGCTGTATTGAATTTGCCGCCGTGCAAGTGTGCGATGCCCGCGTAGATAGGCTTGAACCATGAGTTTTGTTCGTCTTTTTGTGCGCTCTTTTCACCCGCAGGCAAATTTCGGGATTTCGGGCCTTGGATACCACGGTGATAACCGCGGTTTTAGTCACGATACTGGCGATACCGCCCGGATCTATGCGATTGTCCGCATCGGACTAAATAATCCTGATGTGATCCTCGAAAAGATTGAATCTGATCCAAGCAGCGGGCTGACTGGGATTTTGCATCACGACTATAGCCAGCCTAGTTCGAAGCCAACTGCAACCCTTGGCGGGCAAGTGGACCCTTACATCGAAGATGGAGATCAATCCGCACAATTGATGCTGTCTTATACGGGGCAGAATTTTGCGATGCCGTTTGGCGGCTATGAGGGAGCCCGAGAGGCGGTATGGGAGCATGTAGTTCCAGGTCTGGATGTTGCCTGCTCGCTGCATCTGACAATTGACCGGGATGACGATGAGATGTCCTTTGCCTTTCGCATGACAGGTGACGGTTTTCCAAACGCTGAGGCGTTTTTGTATGACAGTACGTCAGCGCCTTTGATGCTTGTCACCCATCGCCGTGTTGGGTCTGCGTTGGCGCAACTACGCGGAAACCGACGCATTGCAATGGCTGCCGGGATTGGACAGGTTGCGTTTCCGTCAGATAAACTTGGGTCCGATCTGACCTGCCATGTCTTGCTCGACTATGCCGAGGTGACGGGTGGCCCGATAGATGTTCGGCAAGAAACTGGCAAAGATCCGACTGAACGCGATGCTTGGAATGAAATGCAGACTAAACGCGATGCAAAAGGCGGTTTGGGGCGTCGTTATCTTGGGGACAATCTTCCGATCTTCGCGCCAGGCCGAAACGCGAGTTCGATGCCATAATGTTGAATGATATGAGAGGTTTGCGATGACCGGAAAACCAGCGGCCCGTGTCGGCGACACAGGCTCAGGCCATGGTTGCCATTTTCCGCCAACACCTGCCACATCAGGTTCGGGGGATGTTTTTGTAAATGGCATCCCTGCTGTGCGCCAAGGCGATGCATACGCCCCACATGCCTGTGGAACATGTCCAGCACCTCCACATCCCCGTGCATTGGCTGCGGGAAGCGCAACTGTTTACATCAACGGCAAGCAAGCGGGGCGTATTGGCGATCCCATTGACTGTGGCGGCTCAGCGTCGGCGGGGTCACCGGACGTGTTTATAGGTAAGGTAAGACCATCTGTTCCACTTGGCCCCATGGGCGTTCCCGGTTTCTCTGTTTTGGGAGATGCCGAATGCGATCTCGAAGCGGGTCGGAATGATTGAGCAGCCTACCCAGCAAGTGTTTGTTGTAGCAGACCTCAGCATATTGGATGGTGCCGAAAAGGAAAACATTGCAACCCTTTCGAATTTTGCTGATCATGCAAAGGTTGGCGAGGTTGATACAATGGTTTCCGTTCCCGTCGATCAAGATGATGCTGAACGCGTCAGGCAACTCGTGGCTGATGGCCATGCCCTGCTTGTCAATACACACATGGATGCGGAGACGTTCGCCAATAACTTAGGAAGACGCCAGTACTACTTTCACCCTGAAACCGGAAAGCTGGGGGCGTATCAACTGGCTATTCCGTTGATCATGACTTTCTTTTTAATGCATGCGAACCCCAGTTTGGCGGCCCATCTAATGGCACCGGGCGATCACATCATTTCGCGTGGTTATCATGAGACGATATTTCGGTTTGATCGGACACCAGACGAGCTTAGTGCGCAGATCCTTACCCCCCGCACACCGGATGTGCTGCACCAAGAATTAGTGGTGCCAATTGAGATGCAAGAGGCCGGCAATTCCAACATCGCATCGGCTGATTGGGTCGTGCATTCGTGTGTCTTGACCAATGTGGAGAAAGCGACGGAAACCTACACCAATTTTCCTGAATTAACGCCGGAATTCATATCAGCCTTTGAGGTGTTTCAGCGCAGGCTTTGTGTGCGACAGCTTGCCAAGGAAGAAGCAGGGTTTCTGAGTGAGCCATTGGTTCCAAGCGTTGAATCAGCTTTGCTAGATATGGCCCGCCGTTGCGGGTACTGGGATGAGTTGCCCTTTAGTTCTTTTGCATACAGCTTTTTAATATTGGGCCAAGAGGGACTGAATGACAGCCCGAATTTCCTATGTGATGCTGATCAGCATTCGGCACGTGCCCTTTTCAATATAGAAATGCCCCGGATCGACGCGACGAATAGGAAGCGCAACATTGTCAAATTTGGCGTGGATTGGAATAAATAGGACCAGAACGTGCCACAAGATTTTAACACTTCGGCCCTGCGCGACTTTCGCAATCACTATCTGATTACGACGCCACTTGAGGCTTTGACAATCAAGCCTTTCCAGTGCTCGCAGGATGATAAATTATACCCAACGCATCCGTCACAGTCCTTGAAAGAATACCACGTCTATGATCGTGCAGAATTCGATCGGCGGCAAATTGATGGCCGCGACGATGAGTGCTTACTTTCCCAAGTCCAAGATCTCCGTCCGGGTGCACGCCCCCGATCCCAGTCCTTGATAGATCGTGTTATTTCACAGGCGGATGAAAGAGGTCGTCCAATCCCTTGCCAGCTAGGTAATTCTGTTCATCGCGTAATGCTGTCGGATACGTATATTGATGCGTGTGGAAACTATTACCGTGGGATTAAGTCGATGCAATTTCTGGAAACTGATGAAAACATGGGCACGCTATTTTCACCTGGACGGACAAATTATCGTGTGCCCGACGCAGTATTTGATGAACGGTATGACGGGCATACTTATCCTGTTCCAAATACCGATTTTGCTTTTCTAGCAGAACTACTTCCTGAGGATCTGGACAAGATCGCGACCGAAAGGCAACGCGCACAAGAAACCCATCAGTTGGACCAAGCTGGCCGTATTTTCACACTTGCTGATTAAAATCAGCTTTGATGTACAAACCAGTTGAAGTTCGTTCTCCCCCTTACTCCAGACGGATTTACGGATGGAGAACCAAGGTAATCGGCTACAACAAAGCTCGGTTAGAGAAGATGGAAGACGAATTCTTCGTGTCGTCCGCGAACCACGTCGGCAATCGCGAGATTTTGGTGCCGGAGCAGCATTATTAAGCAAAAACAGCTGCAGGTGTTGGTTGGTGTCGGGGGCGGTTGCGTGGTGGCAGGGCCAGGGCAATTCCGGACATGGAGAAAACAATGAACGGAACCATCAGCCCGGTCTGAAGGCGTGGACAGATGGCATCGATCATTTCGAACGTGCTGAACTGGCCGGAGTGAAACAAAAAGGCCCGTGTCATCCAACCAATCTGATGCAGCGCGGCTGCGGCCAGCACAAGATGGGGCAGGATGTGCCAAGGGCGGTCCGGGTCGGTCAGCGCCGAAAACAGCATCTGCGGGCGCAAGAGCAGTGCGGCAATCACGATCATGCCACACGTGCGCAGCAGTGTTTCTTGGCACTGTTGATGGTGCGATATACTCCCGCCAGGCTCGCAACAAGACTCCGCGGCTATGTCTCGATTGCTGCGATAACGCCCCGAAGTTCGGCCAATCCGCGCATCCGACCGATTAATGGGTAGCCGGGCATCATTGGGCGATCTAAATCCGCCAAAAGAGCCTGACCATGGTCAGGTCGCATCGGGATTTCCGCATCTGCGCGGCCCGCGGCGCGGCGCTGGGCCTCTTCTTTAAGAAGCGCCCTAAGCGTCGCAACCATATCCGTGTCACCCGCAAGATGCTCAGATTCGTGGAAACTGACACGCGGACCGTCCGTTGGGCCCGCACGTAGCGTGTTGCGCAAGTGAACAAAATGAATGCGCGGGCCAAGGCGGGTGATGAAATCAACCGGGTCGAACCCTTCCGCCACGCCAAGCGAACCTGTGCAGAAAGTCGCACCACTGGCTGGCAAGTCAACTGCGTCGAGGATTGCAGCATAGTCATCCGTTGTAGACATGACGCGGGGCAATCCAAGCAGTGGAAACGGTGGGTCGTCAGGGTGGCAACACAAGCGCATCCCAAGTTCTTCGGCCAAAGGGGCGACTTGCGACAAAAAATCAATCAGGTTTTGCCGAAGTTTTGCAGGTGAAATGGCGGAATAAGTGCCAAGGTTTTCACGCACGTCATCTAGCGTCCAGCGGTCATTGGATCCCGGTAGCCCCGCAACGATGTTAGACGCCAAAGCAGCCCGGGCTTTCTCTCCCATCTGCGCAAAACGTTCTTTTGCTGCATCACGGATCGCTTCGGAATGCTCTTCTGCCGCCCCACTACGCTGCAAAATGTGCAGATCAAAAATGGCAAAGTCGATCAGATCGAACGCCATGGCTGTGCCACCATTGGGCATCCGTGCGGCCAGATCGGTCCGGGTCCAGTCAAGAACCGGCATAAAGTTGTAGCAGATCACCTTGAGCCCTGCAGCCGCAAGGTTGCGCAGGCTGGTCTGCCAAGCTTCAAAATGCGCAGCACATTCCGGCCCTTGGGTCTTGATCGCCTCGGAAACGGGTAGGCTTTCCACGACATCCCACGTCAGTCCGCTTGGCGCGTCGGGCGGCCCCTCAATCTCAAGCTGGCGCTTTGCGATCTCTTCTGGTGCCCACACAGCGCCTGTCGGCACATGATGCAGCGCTGATACGATTCCCGCGGCCCCGGTTTGGCGAATTTCAGTAATCGTGATCTCGTCCGCAGGGCCAAACCAGCGCCATGTCTGCCTCATGATTGATCCCTTAGGGTCAGCGTGGTTTCAGTGTCAAAAAGATGCACGGCCTCGCCTGCAAAGTTCAGCGGGACCTTTTCGCCCTCACGTACAATCGTTTGGCCAGGGTTGTGCACGGTCAGCCGTGTGCCATCGCTTAACGCGCCATAAAGATAGCTGTCAGAACCAAGCTGTTCGACCGCGCGGACCTCTAGATTTAGTGCGCCGTCCGCGGCCGGTTGCAGTTCGTTGGGGCGGATACCCAGCGTCACAGATTGGCCCGCTTGCTGCGCGAAACCCGTGTCGGGCAGGCGCACCTGTTCACCAGTTTCCAGCGTCAGCAACGTCCGGTCGCCGTCGTCCACTTTGCCTTTGAGGAAATTCATCTTGGGCGATCCGATAAAACCCGCCACGAACAGGTTGTGTGGGTTATTGAACAACTCAAGCGGCGCGCCGAATTGTTCCAGTTCACCAAGGCGCAGCACGGCAATCTTGTCGGCCATGGTCATGGCTTCAACCTGATCGTGGGTCACGTAGATCATCG
>CAYOSK010000090.1:0-11344 GCA_964406585.1 uncultured Octadecabacter sp.
TGGGCACTGCGCAACCCGGTTGCGATCGTTTTTGATGAATATGATGCGGGCCGCGCAGACGTGATGTTTGTGATCCAGCGGGTGCTGGAAACCGACGGTAAGCTGACATTGATGGATCAGAATACCATCATCACACCAAACCCGAACTTCCGCTTGTTCGCGACGGCCAATACCGTTGGCCTTGGCGACACAACAGGCCTGTACCACGGCACCCAGCAAATCAACCAAGCCCAGATGGACCGCTGGTCGCTTGTCGCAACGCTCAACTATCTAAGCCAAGACGCCGAAACGGCGATCATTTTGTCAAAGGCACCGCATTTCAACACCGAACAAGGGCGCAAAACGATTGCCCAAATGGTGACTGTCGCGGACCTGACCCGCACGGCGTTCATGAACGGCGACCTGTCCACGGTGATGTCACCTCGGACGGTGATTGCATGGGCCGAAAACGCACGCATTTTCCAAGACGTCGGCTATGCCTTCCGCCTGAGCTTCCTGAACAAATGTGACGAGTTGGAGCGCCAAACTGTCGCCGAGTTCTATCAGCGGTGCTTTGACGAGGAACTGCCTGAATCAGCTGCAAGCTTGAGCCTAGGTTAACAGAATGAAACTGCTTTTATCATCTGCGCTTTTTTCAGCCTTGGTTTTGGCGGGGTGTGTCACCCCTCCCCAACCAACGGCTGAACAAACAGCCGCGTTTGAGAACGACATGCAGTCTTTGGCTGGTGAATTGTCAGATGACGCTGTTCAGGTTGGCAACAGCTTTTTCGAAGTGGACGTGAAGAACAACCGCACCGTCGCATTGGTACGTCCTGTTCTGGGCACTGTTACGATCGAAACGATCGAGGCGGCAGCGGCCCAAAGCACTGGATGTCAGGCGCGTGCTGTTGAAAACCTTTATGAGTACACTGGCGGCGGTCGCAACGTTTCAATCGCGCGACGCGAGCAGCGCAAGTATGGCAACCAACTGCCTGTTATGTTGAGCTGTTGAACGGGGCATAATGAACAAACCAACCGACAACCCTGCTGATCCGTTCAAAAAGGCGCTTGCCGAGGCCACGAAGGTCATGGCGGATGATCCTGAGCTGGCGGTGACGTTTACTGTGGATCCTCCGGGTGCGACGTCAGAAACCGTGCGCCTGCCACAGGTCAGCCGCCGCATGACCCGCGAGGAAGTGTTGATCGCGCGCGGCACGGCGGATGCCTTTGCGTTGCGCCACAAATTCCACGATCCCAGCGTGGCAGCCAAATATATGCCCCAAGGCCAGATGGCCCAAGACCTGTATTCAGCGATGGAAAACGCGCGGGTTGAAGCCGTTGGTGCGCGCCATATGCCGGGCACCGCCGGCAATATTGATGCCAAGATCGGAAACGAGGCCCTGCGCAAGGGCTACGATCAAATCCGCGAGGCATCAGAAGCCCCGCTCGCCACGGCTGCCGGATACTTGATCCGCCATCTGGCCACGGGCCGCGATATGCCGCGCGGCGCAGAAAACGTGATGGACCTGTGGCGCGGGTTTATCGAAGACAACTGCGGCGGCACGCTGGATGGATTAGAAAACTGTCTCGAAGACCAAGCCGCATTTGCGAAATTCGCGCGCCAAATCATTCAGGACATGGGCTATGGCGATCAGCTGGGCGATGACCCCGATGATCTTGGCGATGACGAAGAAGACGCAAACACCGGCGATGAGGACGAACAAGAGCCCGAATCCACGGGCCAAGACGACGGGGACGAAGACGAAACCGAAGGTACGCCCGAACAGTCCCAAGAAGAACAACAAGACGCCGCAGAGGCGCAGGTGTCGATGGATGATTCTGCGGAATCAGAAATGGCCGAAGAGGCGGATATGCCGGAGGGCGAGGCCCCGATGGAGCCACCTGCCCCCCAGCCTGTGTCAGATGCCGATCCAAATTACATCGTTTATTCAACGGATTACGACGAAGAAATCGGCGCAGAGGATTTGGCCGAACCCGCCGAATTGGAACGCCTGCGTGCCTACCTTGATCAACAACTCGAACCCCTAAAAGGGGCCGTGTCACGCTTGGCAAACAAATTGCAGCGCCGCCTTCAGGCCCAACAAAACCGGTCTTGGGCGTTTGACCAAGAAGAGGGCATTTTGGATGCGGGGCGTTTGGCACGGGTTGTTGCAAACCCGACGACGCCCTTGTCGTTCAAAGTGGAACAGGACACAGAATTTCGCGACACATGTGTGACGTTGTTGTTGGACAATTCAGGATCCATGCGGGGCCGCCCGATTTCTATTGCCGCGATCTGTGCGGATGTTCTGGCGCGGACGTTGGAACGGTGTTCTGTTAAGGTCGAAATCCTTGGATTTACGACCAAAGCGTGGAAAGGCGGTCTAAGCCGTGAAAACTGGCTCGCCGAAGGTCGCCCACAGCAACCCGGTCGATTGAATGACCTGCGCCACATCATCTACAAACGCGCCGATGCGCCTTGGCGTCGCAGCCGGGATAACCTTGGCCTGATGATGAAAGAAGGGCTGCTGAAAGAAAACATCGATGGCGAGGCGTTGGAATGGGCGCATCGCCGTATGGCCGCCCGCCCCGAAGCGCGCAAGGTTTTGATGGTGATTTCAGATGGGGCGCCGGTGGATGATTCAACGTTGTCCGTGAACCCAGCCAATTATCTAGAAAAACACCTGCGCGATGTGATCGACATGGTTGAAAAACGCCGGGCCGTCGAATTGATCGCGATTGGGATCGGACATGACGTGACGCGCTATTACGACCGCGCGGTGACCATTACGGATGTTGAACAACTCGCCGGGGCAATGACAGAACAGCTTGCGTCCCTGTTTGACAGTGATCCACGCAAACGCGCGCGGGTTTTGGGAATGCGCAAAACCGGATAAGGCAGGTTCGTTTGCGCCACCGGGTCGCGTTGTATGACCAAAATGAAGGAGGCAGGTTCTGTGTTTCAAACGTTCGAAGTCACCTCGACGCCCGAAACTGGGCCCCAGCGGCTGGCCGCGTTGCGTGTGGCGATGGCACAGGCAACGGTTGACGGGTTCATTGTGCCGCGTGCAGATCGTTTTCAGGGGGAATATGTGGCCCCTTGTGACGAACGGCTGGCGTGGCTGACTGGGTTCACAGGATCAGCCGGATTTTGCGCGGTCTTGGCAGACAAGGCGGGGGTGTTCATTGATGGGCGTTACCGCGTGCAGGTGCGTGATCAGGTGGCGGATGTGTTTGACCCAGTTCATTGGCCAGAGGTCCAGCTCGGGGGTTGGCTTCGGGATCATATGCCGTCCGGTGGTGTCATAGGGTTTGATCCGTGGCTGCACACGGTGGATCAGATCCGTGCGCTGACGAAGGCTTTGCAAGGCAGTCATATCGAACTGCGGCCAGTCGAAAATCTGGTGGATGCCATTTGGGATGATCGCCCCGATGCGCCTAGAAACCCGATCCGCATCCAGCCTGACCACCTTACCGGAGAGACCGCAGTCAGCAAACGCCAACGTCTTTGCGACGCATTGCCAACCGCCACAAAGACCTTTGCTTACATCGGTTTGCCGGATTCTGTGTGCTGGCTATTGAACGTTCGTGGAACGGACATTGCCCGCAATCCGATTGTGCAGGCGGTCGCGTTCTTGGACAACGACGCAGGCGTGTCACTGTTTACGAATGCGCCGGTAAGTCCCGATCTCGAGGTTCACCTTGGCGAAACCGTTCACCGCCACGCGCTCGATGATCTGCCCGACTTTATTGGCGATTTACCGACAGGATGCGCCATTCAGATTGATCCCGCGTCAACGCCGCAAGCGGTATTGGATCTGTTGGACCAAACACGCGGCGATGTCGAAGTGCTGGAACGGCAGGATCCCTGCATCCTCCCCAAGGCGCGCAAGAACGACACGGAAATAAGCGGGACGCGCGAAGCCCATTTGCGGGACGGCGCGGCCATGGTGCGTTTTCTGGCATGGTTGGACGACGCGGCCCCAAAGGGTGGTTTGACAGAAATCGACGTCGTCACAGCCCTCGAAGGGTTTCGGCGTGATACCAATGCCTTGCAGGATATATCCTTCGAAACGATCTGTGGGTCAGGCCCAAACGGGGCCATCGTTCATTACCGTGTCAACGAAGTCACCAACCGCCCCGTGCAGGACGGTGAATTGTTGCTGATCGACAGTGGCGGGCAGTATCTGGATGGAACAACGGACATAACCCGCACAATCGCAGTGGGCGATGTCGACGCACAAGAACGCGCCTGTTTCACGCGGGTGCTTCAGGGCATGATCGCAATAAGCCGCGCACGGTTTCCCGAAGGTGTCGCTGGCTCTGATCTGGATGCGCTGGCGCGCTATCCACTTTGGCTTGCAGGGCAAGATTATGATCATGGCACAGGGCACGGCGTGGGCGCGTATTTGTCTGTTCACGAAGGGCCGCAAGGTTTGTCGCGGCGGGCGAAAACCGTTTTGGAACGCGGCATGATCCTGTCCAATGAGCCCGGATACTACCGTGAAGGCGCGTTTGGCATCCGTATTGAAAACCTGATCGTTGTCCGCGACGCTGCCCCCATAGTAGGGGGTGATGATCGCCGAATGCTGGATTTTGAAACACTGACCTATGTGCCCATTGATCGGCGCCTAATTGACGCAGGCCTGCTGAACGGCGATGAACGCGCTTGGATTGACCAGTATCATCGCGATACATTGCGCGTCATTGGTCCGCGACTGGATAATGGGGCGTTGGAATGGCTGCAAACAGCTTGCGCGGCGCTTTAGACACCCAGTCGTCATGAACCCCGTTTAGTCACTGGATTAGACAGAAACTCGGGTCGCGATGATCACGGGCCAAGCACGTCAAAAAGGGGGAGGAACCACCATGGCAGATCACATTAAAATCCGACCAGCGGGCGGCACATGGGTTGTACGTGCGGCTGGGGCCGTGTTGGGCGAAACCACCCGCGCATTGGAATTGATCGAAGGCGATTATCCGCCCGTAGTCTATTTTCCGCGTGATGATGTTTCGATGGCCTTCTTTGATACATCCGACACCACGTCATCTTGCCCCTATAAGGGCAACGCGACCTACTATGATCTGATCGCCAAAAGCGGCACGTTCAACGATGCCGCATGGTCATATGAGACACCCAAAGATGGCGTCAAAGATATTGCCGGCTATTTGGCATTCTTTGGCGGCAAGGTTGCGGTTGAACAACTTTAGGAATGTTCTTCGGCTGCGGTCGCCGCTAAGGCGCGGTTAAATGCGCGCAAGGCATCCACCTGAAACAACGCGCCGCGCAGTTCCAGTGGTCCGTCCCCAATGGCGGCGGCCACCACCGGCACGAAACTTGATCCCGTGGCTTCGATGATCGGCATGGCCTGATCAAGGGTTTTGTCTTCGAACACATATGTGCCTTCAAGGATCAGCGCCGCACAGGTTTCGGCATCCGCCGCGCGGGGATGATCGACGCCCCGCATCACGCTTGCGACCTGAAAGGTTCCCAACAAATAGGCCTGCGGACCTGCCGCCAGATGCACATCGCGGCGTTCCAGTTGCGTCAGGAAAAAACTGCGGTGGACCAATTTCGAGGCCAATGCCGACGACAGCGACACAGACACCATGACAGCGATCCCCGTTTGCCAATCCCCCGTCAATTCAAACACGATTAAGGTTGTTGAAATCGGGGCGCCAAGAACAGCGGCAGCGACAGCGCCCATTCCCGCAAGCGCATAAAGCGTTCCTTCACCGGAAACGTCAGGAAAGATGGCCGTTGCAACAAACCCGAACGCCAACCCCGTCAGCGCGCCCACCATCAACGACGGAGAAAACACCCCCCCTCCCATGCGACCCGCCATCGTAATCGCGACGGCAATGATTTTGATAAACACGAAAACAATCGCTTCGTGAAATAACAATCGCCCGGTCAGCGCATCTGACGTGGTTTCATACCCGACCCCGATGATATGGGGATAGAAAATCGCTAACGCCCCCAACAACAGGCCCGCCACCATCGGGCGCAGGTATCGTGGTAGGCGCGTCTTGGTTTGAACGGCACTTGCCAAACTGTCGGCCCAGAAGATTGATCGCATCAAAACAACCGCGATCAATCCGCACAACAGCCCAAGGATCAAGAACGCGGGCAGTTCTACATAAAACGCCAAAACGTTTTGATTGGGGATCAAGAATTCGGTGACATCGCCGTAAACCAGTCGATTGATGACCGTGCCAACCACGGACGCGATGACGATTGGTGCAAACGCATGGACGGCAAAATGGCGCAACACAACTTCAAGCGCGAACAAAGCCCCCGCAATTGGCGCGTTAAAACTGGCTGATACGGCGGCGGCAACGGCACAGCCCAACAAATCCCGCCCAGTAATGCCATCTGCATTTATCCAGCGGCTGACATAGCTGGAAACGATTCCAGCCAGCAAAACCACCGGCCCTTCGCGCCCCGTCGATCCCCCGGTGGACAGTGTGATGAAGGATGCGCACGTGGATGCGATGCCTTTGCCGCGTTCAACCCGCCCTTCATAAAGGGCTGCACCCTCAATCACATCGGCCACAGACCGAACGCGGCCATCATCTGTAAAGCGGTGCAATATCAGCCCAACGACCAAACCGCCCACTGTTGGAAACAGTAGAATCCACCACCAATCCAATGACGCTGCAACGGTCCGCAAATGCGCGACGTCATCGGTGCGGTAAAGCCACGCCTGAAACGTCTCGATCCCAAACCGAAACCCAATCGCCGCACCACTTGCGACAATCCCGACAACAAGGGCAATGAACCAGAACAAAACCTGCCCTGGTCCACGATCGCGGACAACCGCCCAGCCATCACGACAGGCGCAAAGGGCATCATCGACGCCCTTCCCTATCCATGATTTTTCCGGCCCAGCCATATCTTTCCCCTGCGGCGCAACTGTCATAGTCTGACAGCAATTAAGGGAAAGAAATCAATGTCTATCGACACCGCCCTTCGCGCACTCAGAACACTGTTAGGCGATCGTTTGTCCCAGTCCAAGCCTGATTTGGCAGCTCACGGCCAGTCAGAGTCCTACTTTGCCCCGATCCCGCCAGATGCCGTGGCCTATCCGACCTGCACACAACAGGTTGCCGAAATTGTCAGCATTTGTGCAAAACACCGCTGTCCTGTTGTCGGGTTCGGTGCGGGAACGTCTTTGGAAGGACACACTTTGGCAGTTCAAGGCGGGGTGGCAGTGGATTTCCGCGATATGGCGCGCGTTGTGGAAACGAACCCCGACGACATGACCGTGCGTGTGCAACCGGGTATCACGCGTGAAACCTTAAACGAAGACCTGCGCGCGACGGGCTTGTTTTTTCCGGTCGATCCGGGCGCAAACGCGACCTTGGGCGGAATGGCCTCAACGCGCGCCAGCGGCACAACGGCCGTACGTTATGGCACGATGCGCGATAATGTCCTCGCGCTTGAGGTCGTATTGGCGGACGGGCGTATCATTCGCACAGGAAGCGGCGCGCGCAAATCAAGCGCTGGATATGATCTCACTGCGTTAATGGTTGGATCAGAAGGCACACTGGGGCTGATCACCGAATTGACATTGAAACTGCAAGGCCAGCCCGAAGCAATTGCGGCAGCCACATGTTCCTTTCCATCAATCGCAGCCGCAGTTGATGCCGTTACCGCTACAATTGCGATGGGCATTCCCATGGCACGGATCGAATTCTTGGATGCAGCTAGCGTCACAGCCGTAAACACCTATTCCAAGGCTAATTTCCCGGAAACCCCGCACCTTATGGTCGAATTTCATGGAAGCGAAACGGGCGTTCATGAACAGGCCGAACGGTTCGGCGATATCGCGGCAGATTTCAATGCAAGTGCTTTTGAATGGGCAACCAAAACCGAAGATCGCGCGCGCCTTTGGCAGATGCGCCACCATGCCTATTGGGCGATCTTGGCGTCGCGCCAAGGCGCCCGTGCCATCGTTACAGATGTTTGCGTCCCGATCAGTGCCCTTGCGCAAGCCGTGCAAGAAACACAATCAGATATTGCTGCGTCCGGCCTGCCCGCCCCCATACTTGGCCATGTGGGCGACGGTAATTTTCACGCTATATTGCTGATTGATCCAGACAATCCAGCTGAACGGGATGCCGCGCAAAACGTATCGAAACGCATGGCAGACCGCGCGCTGGCTCTGAATGGAACTGTGACAGGCGAACATGGTGTTGGTCTCGGTAAGTTGAATTACATGGACGCCGAACATGGTGCAGGATGGGACGTAATGGGGCAGATCAAACGTGCGATGGATCCCTTAAACATCCTAAATCCGGGCAAAATTGTCCGATCAAATGGTTAAGAACACATAATGAGTACCGATAAGCCCGTCGCGCCCGAACCTGACGAAGAAAACCGCGTGATCGAACGTCTATACGAGGTCGCGGTTGATCCGTCCCGATACGAAGCTCTGCTTGATCACTGGGAAGCAATGATTGCACCGCAACGCGCGGGTGCAGGTCGTGGACAAATTCCGATGTCGGGGCTGACGCTTTTGACAGGACATGTCGAACGCGCAGATCAAGTTCTGGATCGCGTCTTGTCGATGGACCAACCCCAAGGCCCGCAGGCTGTTCTTGATCAAATCGGGCGTTCTGCCGCGTTCGCGGTGGATCGCAGCCTTGGCATCATAGCAGCAAACGACAGTGCAACTTCGCTGCTCGGCGTGCTCAAGGGGGCAAAGCTGTCCAACCTCCAATTGGGCGACGGCGATGTAGACCAACTTAGCCACCATATCGGGCGACTGCTAAACGCCAATGATGATGAACCGGCTGTCCTTCGCGGGCGCACAGCAAACAGCGAACGTCTGATCGTGTTTCACCTACGGGCTGTGCGCGGCGACGGGGCCACACCCTATGTCATGATCATTTCATCCGACATTCAATGGCCTGCTGGGTTTTCCGATATGCTGCGGGCCGCTTTCGAATTTACCCCTGCTGAGTCCGATGTGGTGCGCGCCCTGACAGAAGGGCGCACCTTGCAACAAATCGCGCAAGAACGTGGCCGCAGCATCGATACCATTCGCGCACAGCTAAAATCCGTGATGGCCAAGACCGAAACCCGCAGCCAAACGGAACTGGTGCGCCTGACCCTGTCCACGATGGAAATCGCGCAGTTTACCGAAGCCGCATCTGATGCAGCCGAAGATGTGTCGCAAGGCTACGAACAGCTTGAACCACGAACATTCCACACCGTCAGCCTCAGTGATGGGCGGCGGATGGATTATCTTATTCTGGGGGATCCAGCGGGCGCGCCTTTGGTGTATTCGCCGCTCGATTACGGGTTGATACGTTGGCCCGCATCCGCCGAAGCCGAGGCTAAAAAACGCGGGATTAAAGTGATCGTACCTGTTCGTGCGGGGTACGGAAAATCAACGCCTTTGCCAAAACGCGTCCCCTACGTGCCGCAACTTTGCGATGATTTGGCGGCGATGATGGATGATGCAGGCGTGTCATCTGCACCCTTTATCGCTTTGGGGGGTGACACGCATATCATTACACATTTCAACAGCTTACATCCTGAACGCATTAGCGCGCTGATTGCCTGTGCCGGTGTCTTGCCGCTGACTCAATCCGAACAGTATGACCGGATGGACAAATGGCACCGCTTTATTCTGGCCGGTGCGCGATACACACCCCACCTTTTGCCGTTCATGGTTAAGGCTGGTTTTGCACTGGCCAAACGATTGGGCAAACGAGGGTTCTTGCATGCCGTCTACGGTAAATCCGAAGCCGACATGCGCACCATTGCAAATGCAGAAGTCTACGAAGCCTTGGTGGTCGGATCAGATGTCTGCCTCAGCGATACACACAGCGCCCATGACGCCTTCTCTCGTGAGGTGATCGCCCATGAAACAACGGATTGGACCGAAGCCGTTCTCGCCTTTAAGGGGCGGATCCCGTTTATCATGATGAATGGTTTACAAGACCCGCAAACAGCCCCTGAAACCCTGGCTGAATTTAGGCGGGATTATCCCTGGATTGAATTTGATGTCTTTCCCGACGCGGGTCAGTTGATTTTCTTTGAGAAATGGCGCGAGGTTCTTGATCGTGTCGAACCTCTGGTTAAAGCCCGATAATCGTTACCAAAATGTTAATTTACCCTATTTGGGGTAAGATCATTTTTGACCAATCGATTAACTTTGATTCTATTGAAGACGACCTTTTAAAAGACCCTTGGGTCTCGAAGTACTTTAAGCTGCCCGGACGACGTTAGTTTATGGGTTTTTAAGACAAGCTGGGGAGCCAGCGCAGGATCGGGCCGGTGGATGGCAATGACGTGGGTATTTTAGCGTTAAACATCCATCGGCCCTTTTTGTCTTTTCAAGACATACGTGGGCCTCTTTGGCAGTAAAATCGCGATACCCGTTGCAATTTCACAATCTAAACCGGGCTACGCGATTAGCAGCGCCTTGGCCGCGGCACGCGCTTCGTCTGTAATGCGGTCTCCACTGAGCATACGAGCGATTTCATCGACACGCTCTCCTGATTGAAGACCAATGACTGTCGACAGTGTCGCATCTTTGGTCTGACGTTTTTCAACACGCCAATGGTGATCGCCAAGTGCGGCGACCTGCGGACTGTGGGTCACAACCAAAACCTGCCCCTGCCCCGCCAGTTGCGACAAACGTCGCCCGACCGCATCCGCCGTTGCACCTCCGACGCCGCGATCGATTTCATCAAATATCAGCGTCAATCCAGATTCAGCGCCCGTCAGACACACCTTAAGGGCCAATAAAAACCGGCTCAATTCACCGCCTGAAGCGATTTTTCCAATAGGTCCAGATGGGGCACCGGGGTTAGTCGCGACTGTAAACGCAACCTCATCTGACCCATCGGGACCATCATTTGCCGGAAGAATTTCTGTTTTAAAAACAGCACGTTCCATTTTAAGTGGTGCAAGTTCTAGCGCCATGGACCGATCCAATTTAGCCGCAGATTTCGTGCGCGCTTGGGTCAAATCAGCGGCGGCTGCGCCATAGGCCGCCTTTGCGCGTGTGACATCTGCCTGAAGGTCTGCCAGATCCGATGCACCGCGATCCAAAGCATCCAGACGGGTCCGCAGCCCTTGCGCGAATGGCCCTAATTCATCCGCAAGCACATTGTGTTTGCGCGCAAGTCCCCGAATGGCAAATAACCTTTCTTCGACCTGTTCCAACTCGTGCGGATTGAACGACAAAGCATCCATGCACGCTTCAACCCCTGCCTGTGCTTCGCTCAGTTCCGCTACCGCGCGATCCAAGGCAGCCAACGGGCCATCCAATGCACCTTCTGCATGACCTGAGGCGTCAGCCAGCCATCGCGATGCGTCGCCAATATTGCCTTCCGCACCATTCAA